>NZ_JAVTWC010000121.1:0-29992 GCF_032229445.1 Tahibacter sp. | reverse complement strand
CGGCTCGCCATGCCCCAGATCCAGTTCAAGATGCGGCAGACGGCCAGCTGTCCCGCCGGCAGCAATCCCGGCCCCTGTCATCCGGCGACCGGCGACAAATCGCGCGCCGAAATCGACTTCGAGTTCGCTGGCGAAGCGTTCACGCGCCACTACCATTCGCTGCAGCAGACCGCAACGCTGCCCGTATTTGCGCCCGGCTGGACGCACACCTTCAGCGACCGTGTGCTAAGCGGCGGCTCGTACTACGCGCGCATCATTCGCGGCGATGGCAATGCCGAGTACTTCACCCATCTGGGCAACAATACCTACGCATCGAACCAGACCACCCGCAAGAAGCTGGTCAAGCTCGGCGACGGCAGCTACCGGATCTATGACGAGACCGGCAAGGTCCAGCACTTCAATCCGGACGGTCGACTGATCCGACAGGAGCGCTCGACATCGGGCCTGCAGGCGATCGACTTCGTCTACGACGACGGCAAGCTCGTGCAGGCGATCGACCAGACAGGCCGCACGCTGACCTTCGTCTACACCGGTGAACGCCTGTCGCGCATCACGCTGCCCGACGGCAGCGCGGTCGACTACAGCTACGACGCCGCCGCGAACTTCGAGCGCGCGACCTACAGCGACGGCAGCAGCAAGCGCTATCACTACAACGAAGCCGGGCTGTCGCTGGCCAACGACAAGCATGCGCTGACCGGCATCACGACCGAGAACGGTCTGCGCTATTCGTCCTACGGCTACGCAGCGAACGGACGCGTGAACCTCAGTCAGCGCCACAAGGGTGACGGCACCTTCGTCGAAAAGACCACGATCGACTACAGCAATGTCGACCAGCCGGTCGTGACCCTGCCCTACGGTGAAGTCGTCACGTACGGACTCGCGAACGAAGGCCCCTACCGCCGCATTACCAGTATGGCCAGCGGCGCGGGTGCGAGTTATTTCGTGTACACCGGGGGTGGCCTGGTTCAGGCGACCCAGCATTCCACGGTGTCGACGTATGCCTACACCGGCGACTACCTGAGCACCCGCTACCAGGCAGTCGGCACGCCGGAGGAACGCAAGTTCGTCACCGCACGCGATGTCAATTACCGGACGACGTCCTACGAGGTGCAGGCCAAGTCCGGTACCACTTACGTGACCAAACTCAGGCAGACGTTTGCTTACAACAGTCGTGGTCAGATCCTCGCGGCAAGCACCATCGATCCGGCGACGTCGGAGACACGAACGGTTGCGCTCGCTTACTGCGAGCAGACCGATGTCGCTGCCGGCACATGTCCGCTGCTCGGTTTGCTCAAGACGGTCGATGGTCCGCGAACCGATGTGGCGGACATCACTGCCTACACGTATCACGCGTACGACGCGCCCGGTTGCGTGCCTGGCGTCAATCCGTGCCGATACCGACGGGGTGATCTGCGGAAGATCACCAACGCCCTGGGCCAGATCACCGAAATCCGCGACTACAACGACGCCGGCCGTCCGGCCGCCGTCACCGACCCGAACGGTGTCGTCACCGAGTTCGAGTACGACGCGCGTGACAGATTGATCGCACGCAAGCTTCTGGGCGCGAATCCCGGAGCGGAAGCCGACGATCAGATAACCCGTATCGGGTACTGGCCGACAGGTCTGATCAGTAGCGTCGACTTTCCGGATGGCGCTTCGCTTTCGTTCAAGTACGACGACGCGCATCGGATGACGGGGATTTCTGACAATGCCGGTAACAGCATTGCCTACACACTCAATGCAGCCAGCCAGCGCATCAAGGAAGACACGCGGGACAGCACGGGTGCGCTGCAGCGAACACTCGCGCGCGCCTACAACACCCTGGACCAGTTGGAGTCCGTCACCGATGCCTTCGAGCGCGTCACCAGCTTTACTTATGTCAAAGGCAATCTCGATCAAACCACGGACGCCAAGCTGCGTGTCGAAGACAACAACTACGACCCGTTGAACCGTCTTACCCGCAGCCTGCGCGACATGAACGGCATCGCGGCCGAAACCACGTTCGATTACGACACACTGGACAATCTCAAGCAGGTAAAGGACCCGAACGGGCTGAACACGAATTACGACTACAACGCTTTCAGCGACCTCATGCAGTTGAGCAGTCCCGATACCGGCACCACCACGTATACCTACGACAGTGCCGGCAATCGCGAGACCCGCAAGGATGCGCGCAACAAGACAACGACGTACAGCTACGACGCACTTGACCGGCTGACGGGAGCCGTGTACGCCGATACGGCGCTCAATGAGACCTATACCTTCGATACGGCCCAGGCGGCCTGCGTCGTCGGCGAAACCTTCGCGATCGGCCGCCTGACCCGGATGGCCGACCAGAGCGGCAACACCGTCTATTGCTACGACCGGTTCGGCAATCTCGTGCGCAAGGTGCAGACGACGAACAGCCGGGTCTTCGTGCTGCGCTACGTGTATGCCGACAACGGGCAGTTGCAGAAGATCGTATACCCGGACGGTGCCGAGGCCGACTACGTCTACGACGCGCACGGGCGTGTCGTCGAAGTGGGCGCCAAGGTCACCGCGGCCGATCCGCGTCAGGTCGTGCTGAGCAACGCGACGTATCACCCCTTTGGTCCGGTAGCCGAATGGACCTATGGCAACGGCCGGGTGATGAAGCGTTCCTTGAACCAGAACTACCAGCCCCGAAGCGTTGAAGTGATCGGTGCGGGCGGGCTGAATGTCGGCTATGAGTTCGACGAAGTCGGCAACCTCAAGGATCTGTACAGCCCCAGCCAGATGGAACCGTCGCTGCGCACCTTTGGTTACGACCGCCTCGACCGGTTGACCGAAAGCAAGGATGGCGCAACCCAGACGCTGCTGGAAGGCTATGCCTACGACAAGACCGGCAACCGCACCAGCGCCACCGTCGGTGCATCAACCAAGGGCTATAGCTATCTGATCGGCACGCATCGCCTGGCCAGCGTGGGTACTACGGCGCGTGCCTACGACAATGCCGGCAATACCACCCAGATCGGCGGCATCGCAAAACAGTTCGTCTACGACGACTCCAACCGGATGAGCCAGTACGTGCAGGCCGGCGTGGTAGCGATGAACTACGTCTACAACGGTCGCGGTGAGCAGGTCCGCAGACACGTCGGCGTCGCGGACAACTACTTCCTGTACGACGAGGCCGGACGCTGGATGGGCGACTACAAAGCCCAGTCGGGTGCGGGGGGCGCGCCGGTTCAGCAGATGATCTGGCTCGATGGACTGCCGGTCGGGGTGATCGTGGGCGCCACACCGGGCCAGGCGGCGAAACTGCACTACATCGAGGCCGATGCGCTCGGCTCGCCACGCGTCGTAGTCGATCCGACCCGCGGCGCCAGCGGTACGGCGGTATGGACCTGGGACCTGGCGGGGGAGGCATTCGGCAATACGGCGCCGAACCAGGATCCGGACGGGGACTCCAATCTGCTCGTGTTCAATATGCGGTTTCCGGGGCAGCGGTATGACAGCGCTTCTGGACTCAACTACAACTACTTCCGGGATTACGACCAAAGCACAGGCCGCTATACCCAGAGCGATCCAATCGGTCTAAAAGGCGGAATCAGCACTTATGGCTATGTCGGCGGGAGCCCGCTAATTGGTGTTGATCTGATGGGGTTGAGTGAGCGAGATGTAGGTTTGATTCGAGACGCCCTAACGAAGTCAGTTAATAGATCGATTGAGTACGAGGCTAGAAGACCTGGTTCGGGCTACTGGAATGGATTTTTGAACAACTTGCGCGGGTTTTATGCTTGGGACGACGCCAACGACGGCTGCGTACGGCAAGCAGCGGATTTGCGCGAAGATCTCATAAAGATGCAAGATGATTTCGATGACAAATGGACAATTTACCAGATGAGGACCATTACTCACTCCTGGGTGGAAATGCATTCTGCTAACAGAAATGATCCACACCTCATTCTTGACCCGTGGCTCAATTCTTTCCGGGCTGTCAAGGTGACATACATGGAGTGCGGCTGTTGAAAAGAGCGAATAGATAACGGCTGTCAGTAAGAAATCACCTCAAAAGCCTAGTGGTCGCCGGCATTCGATTCGATTGCCGGCAGCTGCGCGCGACTTCTTGACAATGACCGTTGGCGCTTTTTGCAACGGCACAGTTTGACTTTTTCGAAGCCAGTATCGTTTCTCAAATCAATTCCCTGGTTGCGCGTAATTCTCGATCCCGAAGAGGGACGAGGCCACCCATCTTTCAGAAAATTCCGAGATAAAGCCACGAGAACCACCGAAGCCCCGCCCTGCGGGGCTTCGGCACTATTCATCGGAGCTTCTGTTCAGCCACGCTGATGTCCCCACCCCCAGACTAGTGGGCACTGCACCTTTTGTACGGGAGAAAACCGGCTCGGCTACAATCGGACAGGCTCACTTGCTGCGAAAGCTCAGGACAACCCTGCAATCAGATGCGCCTTTGCGGAACACCGCTGAGGTAAAACGACGGGCTCACGTCGTAGCTTGTGCCATTTCATCTGAGAATGGGTGCTCAGTAACCAAGCTTTGGTCTGTTTTTAACCGTGATCTCACTAATGTTGTCGAAGTTTTAAGCGTTAGGCAGGAACCCATTTCGCATTGACATCTTAGCGGCCGGCATTCGATTCGATTGTCGGCCGCTGCATGTGTACTTGACAGTGGCCTTTGCCGCTACGTTCGATGACAGCGTTTCTCTTTCGAACAGACTGCTGCTACCCGAGTCACTCTCCCGGCTGTGCATAGTTCTCGATCCCACGCTTCTTCTTCTCCAGGGCCACGTTTTCGCGCACCTCCCGCAGCAGTTGCTTCGCATCGAACACGATGCCGTCCTTGATCGTGTAGTCCACACCGCCGACGCGTGTGGCCTTGCCGTCGACGCCCAGGCGGATATGGCCGGTGCCGTAGAGCACTTTCAGATTGGCGAGCGGGTTTTCCTTGATCACGGCGATGTCGGCGAGCTTGCCAGGTTCGAGCGAGCCGATGCGGTCGGCCGCGCCGAGGGCCTGCGCGCCGCTGAGTGTCGCGGCGCGGATGACTTCGAGCGGGTGGAAGCCGGCCTCGCGCAGCAACTCGAGTTCCTCGATCGTGCCGAATCCGTAGATCTTGTAGATGTAGCCTGAGTCGCTACCGACGGTGACGCGGCCGCCGCGGTTCTTGTAGTCGTTGACGAAGCTCATCCAGCGCCGGTAGTTGTCGCGCCAGGCGATCTCGTCTTCGGTGCCCCAGTCGAAGAAGAAGCTGCCGTGGTGATCGCGGTTTGGCGCGAAGAAGTCCCACAAGGTCGGCCAGGTGTAGCGGTCGTGCCATTCCGCGCGGCGTGCGCGCATGAGGTCGCGGCTGGCCTGGTAGATCGTGAAGGTCGGATCGAGTGTGAAGTCCAGATCGAGCAATTCCTTGATGACCGCCTCGTACTTCTCGCTGCCTTTCTCGGCGGCCTGTGCCCAGAGGCGGCCGGCCTGGCCGAAGCGGTGTGCTTCGTTGCTGTAGTTGTAGTCGGCCGGATAGTCCTGCACGGTCTGGCCGTCGAACAGCGCCTCGGGCAGGCCGTACCAGTGCTCCATCGAGGTGAGCCCCCAGCGCGCTGTGGTCAGCACGTTGACGCGCGCGACGTCGAGCTGGGCATGATGGCAGGCGCTGCGCATGCCTTGCTTCTTCAGTTCCTCGAACGCGGCCTGCAGCACCTCGGGCCGGTAGCCGAAGCATTTCATGCCGACCGCGCCGCGCTTCTTCATCTCACGGACCCATTCGCGCGCCTGCTCGGGCGTGGTCATGGGTTGGTCGCGGTCCATGCCGAAATACGCGTACGGGAAGATGCGCGGCGCGGTGATTGCATTGGCTTCGCTGCGGCGGGTTTCCTTGGCGCACCAGTCGATGCCGTTGCCGCAGGCCGGGTCGCGCACCGTCGTGATGCCGTGGCCCATCCATAATTTGTACACATAGTCGGCGCTGACGCCCTGCTCGTCGCCCCCGATGTGGCCGTGCAGGTCGACGATGCCGGGCATGACGTAGTAGCCGGCGAGGTCCATCTCGCGGCCGCCGGCCTTGAGCGTGGGGCGGTCATCCGGCTTGATCGACTGGATGTCGGCGCCGACCATGCGGATCTCGGCGATGCGGTTGCGTTCGATCACGACGTCGGCTGGGCCGAAGGCCGGGCTGCCGGTGCCAGTGATGACGTTGACGCCGCGCAGGATCAGCTGTGTATACGGGCCTTCGCCTTCGTCGCGGTCGACACCCGGCGCGATCGCGGCAAATGCCGGCGCGGCGAGCAGGGACAGGGTGGCAAGCAGCAGTCGGTTCATCGGGGCTCCGCTTAGGGCGTGGTCTGTTCGCTATCTGGCTCGAGTGTCGGAACGGCTGCGTGTGCCGAATGTCACGGCAACACGCGCGACGCTTCGGTAGCAGGCCGCTAGCGGTCCGCAAGGCGGTGGCTGTCGCCGGCGCCGATGTCCAGTCCGTAGACCTTCTTGAGGTCCTGGATGCGCTTTAGCGTTGCGGACGAAAACGGCGGCTTGTTTTCCAGCGCATGCAGCGCGACGCCTTCGAGCAGGTCGCCGAGGGACAGGTCGAGGTATTCGGCCAGCCCCTTGAGTACCTTGAGCAGGCGCTTTTCCAGACGTACGCCGGTCTGTACGCGTTCCACTTCGACGGGTGCTGCGGACGTTTTCGTGGTCTTGCCGGTCTTCCTGCCTGTGGCCATGGGCGTCGGTCCGTGGGGAGTTCGTCGACTTTACCAGCCCGCAGACGAGCCAGTAGTTTGGTAGTCATGTACCATGGTAACAACAGATCGAATGGAGAAGCGGGATGGGCAGGGCGATGATGATGGCCGAGGCAGGTTTCGAACTGGCGCTGCGTGCGAGGGACGCGCTGCCGCTGTTCACGGCGGAAGGCGAGCGCCGCTGGGTGCCCGGATGGGAGCCGGAGCGCCTGGGCGGCGACGGCGCGGGCAGCGTATTCGTGACGCGCATGGGCGGCTCGGAAACGGTCTGGGTCGTCGTTGACTATGACCCGCAGCGCGGCATTGCCCGCTATGCGCGTCAGGTCGCCGGCGTGCAGGCGGGACTCGTCGAGGTGCAGTGCACGGATTCCGATGACGGCCGCTGCGCCGTGCGAGTGCGCTATTCACTGACGCCGCTGTCGGACGCAGCCATCCCGGCGGTGGCGGAGTTTCTCGATCCGCAGCGGTTCGCCGATACCATTGCCGACTGGAAACGGCTGATCGTCGCCGCGGGGCTCGCCGCTGGCTGATGCGGCGCTACATGGCGTGGCTGCAGGTGCGTGGCATCGATGCCGTCGCTGGTACCGAGAAGTGCCACGACAGCCGCGACGCGACGCCTGACGGGGCGAGAACGCGAGGCACCTGCGCTGCAATAAAAAACGCGCGGGACGAGCCCGCGCGTTCTGGGTGTTGCGACGGTTGTGGCGATTGCGGTGGTCAGCGTGCGGCGTTGGCGCTCATTGTCGCGTTGCGCGAGGAATCCAGGTACTGCGCGGGGTCACGCATGCCCGAAGTATGGCACTGGCCGGTCGTATGGCCGCGGTTGACCGCGCCCGGCAGCTGGCCGTTGGTCTGCTCGGTGGTGCCGTCTTCCGGGTCGCTGAGCACGAGGTCGGTGGCGATCTGGCAGTAGTCGTTGGTCCACCAGTTCGTCGAGCGGAACGACGTGGTGTAGTAGTTCACCTTGGCGCGCGAGGAGTTCGGGATGCCGGCGAGCCAGGCCGAAGCGCCGCTGTAGCTCAGGTTGTCGTTCGTGCCGCAGCCGACGCCGAACCAGGAGCCGAGCGTGGCGAGGATGCCGGCCAGGTTGGTGCCCTTGTAAGGCGTGCCGACGGACTGGATCAGGCGCGCGCCCGTCGCGTTGTCCAGACCGCTCCAGTAGTAGGTATACAAATGCAGCGAAGCTGCGCCGCCCTGGCTGTGGGCCACCGTGCCGAACGAGTTCCAGGTGCTGCCGTAGGTCTGCAGCAGGCGCGCGAACTGGTCGTGGCTGCGGTTCTGGTTGGCGTCGAGGAAGCTCGACGAGGTGGCGAACTGCGCACCCGGCCAGACGCCGCCGGAGCAATAGCCGTGCACGAGGATCAGGCGCTGCCCGACACCCTTGATCGCGTTCTCGCCAGCCGGACGCGGGCCCATGCGCATGGCTTCGTCGATCTGCGCGGGTGCCTCGCGGAACTGGCGCCGGTCGGGCAGGCTCAGTGCGAGCGTGCGTGCGCCGGTCAGGGTAACGAAATGATCCGGGTCCTCGATGCGCAGATCACGCAGCTGGTACGGCGCCTGCGCGTTGACGCGCGTGACCCAGCGCGGATCGAAGCCGATGCCGAGCGTGCCGTCCTTGTCCGGCGTGACCATGCCACTGACCCAGGCCACCGGGGTGGCGTTGCCCTTGGCGTCGGTGCCCCAGACTTCCGCGTAGGCGCGGTAGTGCTGGCCGGGCTTGCTGGCCACGACCGGCAGATTCAGCGACAGTCGTCCGTCGGCCAGCGTGCTGGCGCTGATGACCGCTTCGGTGCTGCTCAGGCGCAGGCTGGCGTCAACCACCGGCAGCACGTGCTCGGCCGTGCGCACGACGCGCAGGCCGTCGGTGTTGCGTCCGTTAGCGACGACCTGGGCGACATGGTTGCCGCTGGCCTCGGCGATGAAGCCCGCTCCGAACAGGCCGTCGCCGGCGAGCGCATCGGCGTGCCGCCCGTCGTCGAACATCGCGTAGCTGCGGATGCTGCCGTCGGGTGCGGTCACGCGCAGCTGTGCATCGTCGATGCGCGCGCCGTTGCTGCGTTGACTGGCGCCGCCGAGCGTGGCGACGACGTTGAGCTCCTGTCCCACGATCTGGCGACGATGCGCCGGATACGACAGCAGTTCCGTACCCTGATCGCCCTCGAGCAGCACGTAGCCGGCCTGGCCGCGGCTGGCGATCGCGTCGATCCGCAATTTCCAGGTGCCGTTTTCCAGTTCGTCGAGCGCGTAGTAGTTGGACGGCACGCGCGCCTGTTCCAGTGCGAAGTCGGTAGGCCTTGCCGCAGTGGCCAGCTCCGGCGCGGCGATGCGGCGTCCGGTCGGCGATTGCAGCTGCAGCTGCCAGTTCGCGTTGTTGCCGGAAAATACGAGGAAGCGCACCTTGCCGTTCTCGACCGGAAGGTCGGCCTGCCAGCTCGCGTTGCCGCTCGCGTCGGCGGTCATTTCCACCGGCAGCAGTGCGCTATGCGAGTAGATCGCCGCTTCCGCCGGGTCGGGCGTGCGCATCTGCGCGAACTCCTCGGGCGGGCCGGACAGTTGCTTGGAAACCGGGCCGGCGGCGGACAGCGCCAGTGGTGTAGCGAGGAACATGATTGAAACGACGGCCAACGTAAGGGGACTTCTGGTCACGGCTTTCCCTCCCAGGAACAGCGAGCTTTACGGATTCGGCTACTTGATCGTGCGGCACTTCCCCAGAAAGTGCCGGCGCTCCGGCGAGCCGGGCGAAAGACTACCGTACTCAAACGACTGTTTGATGCACGCCGCGGTGCAGCACGAGCCGCCGAGGCATGGCACCGGCGTGACCTGCGCGAGCGCGCCGTGGACGTGATCCGGCCAGGGGGAAGCCGTCCGGCCCGCCGGGCGTTCATGACGACAGCAACCTTCGGTGCCGACGCTGGCGTCCTCCACCGCCCTTGAGTGGGGGCTCTTGTCGCTGCGAGCGCGTCGCTGAACGCACGTGGCAGGCTCGCCGTCGGCGCCGAAACCCGGACTCGTGTGGCGGCGGGCTAGCTCAAAGCTGCGCCAGACTTGCCCGATCCTGCAAAGCGGTCGATCGCCGCCTTTGCGCGCGCAAGGCCGCGCGCATAATCCGCATCGCATCCATGCCGGGGAAATGCATGTCTTCAGCCGCGTCTTCCGCTACGAGCCCGACCAGTTTCGCGCCGTTCGACGGCTTCGCGCCGCAGCGTGAGCTGGCTGCACGGATTGCCCGATTGGTCACGACCGACGGAACACACGCCAGCGAGATCGAAGCCTTGAGCCTGATCCGCGCGTCGGAACCCTCGCAGCCCTGTTCCGCGGTCTACCAGCCCAGCCTCTGCGTGGTGGTGCAGGGGCGCAAGCAGGCGCTGCTCGGCGATGAGGTCTTCGTCTACGACGCGCTCAACTACCTGGTGGTGTCGGTAACCTTGCCCGTGATCGGGCAGATCCTGACGGCCACGAATGCGCAGCCATACCTGTGCCTGCGCATCAGCCTGGATGTGCGCATGCTCGGCGAGCTGGTGCTGCAGGCGCCAGCCGCGCCGCCGCGGCCGGCGGATCGCGCGCTGTTCCTTGCGCGCACCGAGCTGCCTCTGCTCGATGCCTTGCTGCGGCTGGTGCGCCTGCTCGACACGCCGGAGGAAATTCCGGTGATTGCGCCGCTGATCCTGCGCGAGATCAGCTATCGCGCGCTCAGCGGCGATCTCGGCCATCGCCTCCGCGACCTCGTCGTCAGCGACGGCGGCGGTCAGCGCGTCAGCCGCGCGATCGATCTGCTCAAGTCGCGCTACGCCGAGGCGCTGAGCGTCGAGGAACTGGCTGACAGCGCGCACATGAGCGTGTCGGCGCTGCATCACCGCTTCAAGGCCGTCACCAGCCTGTCGCCGCTGCAGTTCCAGAAGAGCCTGCGTTTGCACGAGGCGCGCCGCCTCATGCTCAGCGAGGGCCTGGAGGCCGCGGTGGCGGCGCATCGCGTCGGCTATGAGAGCGCATCGCAGTTCAGCCGCGAATACCGCCGCCTGTTCGGCGCGCCGCCGCGCCGCGAAATCATCGCGCTGCGTGCGCAGCCGCGGGCGGCGGGAGACTGAAAGCGAGCTGAGAGTGAAGAGGAGAGAAAAAGCAGCGGAGGCGTGAATCGCTCGCGAAGCAGTGCCGAGGTCGCTTGAGAGGCTACGACGAGAACGGCTGTTGCAGAGCCGGTTCGCCGACACGTCGTCTTCTCGCGTCTCTTCACGCTCGACGCGCCCTACGGTCGCACGGGTGGCGAACTGCGCCGGGATCTGACCGACGGCTACCACCTGCGTAAGCGCCCGCCCAGGCCGTACCGCTCGATACGTTAGCCTCTTCGTTCGACAATGATTTAGTGCAATTGTGCGCATAGAGCAGACGGCTCGGCCTTGCCGACTCGCTGCGGCAGCTCAGTGACGCCCGGCCGCCGCTGGACCGTCGCGGTCCGACGGCGGCAAGGTTCTTGCCGCTGCCGCTGCGGCGCTTGGCGCCCGTCTGGTGTGGCCACGGCAGCGCTGATCCGGAAATCCGGTCAGCGCCGTCGTGCCTCGCGCCATTGCTTCACTCGGTCTTCGTCTCACGCGGTGTGCCGCCGGTGCCGCCCGTGGCGCCGCGCGGGAAATAGCCGCGGGCAAAGTCGCGGTCGCCCATCACGGTGACATCGAAGAGGCAATTCGCGAGCTTCGTGTCGTTCTCGATGCCGACGCAGACCTCCCGCGCCAGATCGGGCCGCATGGTCGTCAGCGTCGGCCGCGTCGGCAGCAATGGCGTGCGGCAGGGCTGGCCGCTCGGCGTGGGCCAGTTGCGGTCGGTGAAGTTGGCAGTCGAGGTGCCGCTCGCATAGTCGAACAGGCTCGTCGACGAGGTGACACGCCAGGCGTCGGCGAAAGTCTGGTTCAGCACGACGTGCCGGTTGCTCAGCGGTCCCGGCATCGGTCCGAACGACGATCCGTCCGGCGCGCGTGGCAGCCAGTCGCCCGCGAGCACGGGGCCGGCGATGCCTTCGCGCGCTGGCGTGTTGCGCACGTCGATGTCGAGGTACCAGTAACCCTGAGAGGCCCAGTACAGCGGCGTGACGGTGACGTCGGTGCCGTCGGCGAAGTGGAGGTCCATGCCCGGACCGGGTACGGATGCAACCACGGTATTGCCGCCGCCGAGGTTGATCGGCGTGACCGGCAGCTGTACGACGCGGCCGTCGATACGGACCTGCATCTCTTCCTTGTTCGCCGATCCGCGCAGGGGCTGGTAGCTGACGCGATGCGTGCCGACGCGTGCGGCGACCGCGGTGTTGAGACTGACGCAGCTCGCCAGGCCGGTATAGGGATTGGCTGGCGGCGTGAAGGTGGTCTGCACTGGTGACTGGCGGCTCTGAACTTCAAATCCGGTATCGGAGTTCTTCAGCACCACGAATTCGCCGGCAGCCTGGAAATCGTAGTTGACGCCATTGGTCGTCGTGATGTGCGGATCACCCGAATCCCCGGCCGAAGGGTCTGGCGGCGCGTTGCAGTAGGCGTTCTTGAACGCGGTGGCCACGACGCTCGCGGTGCCCGGCGAGAACTGCGGCATGGTCGTCGCGATGGCCGCCGGAAGAACGGTGCCGCAATAGCCGGGCAACTGGTTCGACAGATGCGGGAAGCGCCCGGCGCTGAACTTGACATGGCAGCTGCTGCAGACCGTAGGCACGGTCGGAAACGCCTGCGACAGCTGGTTCTGCGGCCACGCCGCGGGCACCAGCGGGTCGTAGCGGTTGGGTGCGAACGTCGGCAGGTTCTGCGGCGCCAGCGGCAGCGTGCTCCATACGGCCGGACCGAGATTCGCGTTCGGATGCGTGATGTAGGGATTCTCGCCCGCGTGGCAGTCGGTGCAGACGTCGCCGGTGCCGCCCAGCAATTCGTTGCCGCCGGCCTGATAGCGGCCCAGCGGATCGACCACGAGGTTGGGTACCCCGATCGGTATCGTCGCCCCGGCCGGGAACGAGAAGCCAAGGCCGCCCATCTGGTTATCCCAGAAGCAGACCTTGGAGGTCACCTGGCTCAGGCAGATGACGCCGTCGAGCATGACTGTCGTCATCGCGTTGTTGGTGTAGCGGGGCAGGGCGTAGCACATACCCGCGGGCGACGTGCTCTTGTACGTGCGCAGTTCCGCCGGCGTGCCCACGATGAACTGCAGGGCCTGAGGAATGAAGCCTTGCACCTTCCAGCCGGCCAGGCCGGCCGGGTCCATGACGCCGATGGATGGCGGGATCGGCACGCTGTTGGCGATGCATTCGTTGATGTAGGCCAGGCCCGAATTGAGCGTAGCGGTCTTCAGCGATGGCGCGGGCTGTCTGAGTCGGATTGCCTGCAGTTTCTTCATGAGCGCAGGGCCGGGGTCGAAGGCGTCGCCACGCTGGCGGTGGGCGCCGTACGACTTGTCCGGCAGCGTGAAGGTCAGTGCGAAGTCCAGAGCGCGCAACTTGCCGAGCATGCGATCGTCGTTTTCGTGCGGCCCTGATTGGGCGAACAGCCAGTCGAGCGCGCGCTGCTCGAACGCGAGACGTGTCTGGCCTTTCTCGGGTACGCCATCGAACAGCTCGTTCTCGAACTGCGCGAACTCGAACGCCTTGCGTTCATCGAGACCGGCGCTCAGCTCCGCGCGATACCAGGCCTGTGCCTGCGCCACGAATTCCAGGCTCAGCGGAATCTGTTTGCCGGAAGCGTCGAAGAATTCGCCGTGGCCGGTATAGGCGATGGGCTGTTCAGACCCGGCGCTCGCCTGCATCGACCACAGGCTGGCGCAGACGGCGATGAAGCTCGAAACGACGGAAACACAAAACCATTGCGATTGCGATCTGGCCTGCATGGAGGTTCTCCCGTGGGTGATCGTGCCGGCGGACGATACGCCTTCCCGGGATAACAAGACACATTATTCCAAATAGTTTTTTTCTACTTGGTTCAATATAGAAAATTGATGGGTCATGGATTCTGCCGTGGGCGCGTCGAAGCGAGCTCGGCGCTACCGGTGCGGCGCGATCGGTTAGCACCCGGCACCCGCGCAAGTGCCGGAGAACTGCCGCGGGTGTCATTGATTCATATGCATAACTGCAGCAAAGCCGCTCACGCGCGTGCGGGTTTCGCCGCCTTTCGCCGGGCCGCGGTCGGCGCGCGCCAGATCATGTAGACATCCGAGCGGCTGTAGTGCGAGTCGGGTTTCAGGTTCGGCTGATGCGCAAAGCCCATGCTCTCGTAGAGCTTCAGCGCCGGCGTCAGGCGCGTGCTGGATTCGAGGAACAGGGTCGTGCCGCCGCGTTCCTGGAACACCTCTATCGCGCGCGCGAGCAGGCGGCGTCCGACACCGAGGCCCTGGTGGGTCTCGTCGACGGCCATCTTGGTGAGTTCGAACACGCCGGGCGATTCGACCTTGAGTGCGCAGGTGCCGATGACCTCGTCGTCGAGCAGCGCGAACAGCACCTCGCCGCCGCCCGCGAGGATTTCGCCTTCGGGGTCGGACAGCACCCGGTGGTCGATGGCCTCCAGGTAGAAATACTTGCGCAGCCAGTCCGCGTTGAGGCGATAGAAGTGCTCGCGCAGCGCCGGATCGAAGCCGACCACGCGCACACGCGCGCTGTCGCCGGCCTGGCAACGCGCCGCGATGGCCTCGGCCAGTCCGTCGCCGAGCACGCGCTCGAAGCGCGCGAGTGCCTGCAGCACATCGACGTCGGCGGCGGCGCAGCGCTGTTCGAGTTCCTGCACGATCGCCTTCCAGGCCGGGCGCACCTGGCGCAGCGCATCACTGGCCTGGGTGGTCAGGCCGAGGCGGCGGCGACGCCGGTCCGCCGGATCGTCGACGACGGCGAGCCAGCCGCCGGCGACGAGCTTGTCGGCGAGCTGGCTGACCGCGGAATGGGTCTGGCCGATCTGCGCCGCAATGTCGCCGACGGAGTGAGGCCCCTGGTCGTGCAGCAGGCGCAGCAGCGGAAACCAGCGTCCCTGCAGCGGCAGGCCGCGCAGGCGGTAGACCTCGTCGGCCAGCGCGTAGAGCTGGTCGCTGATCGCGCGCAGACGGCTGCCCAGGGCCAGCAGACCGAGATCGGCAAGAAATGGCATGGCGGAATCTTTGTGGTTACGTAAGTATTAACATAAATTCTCGGGCCCGTGGCTGCAAGATCCATCTGCACGGCCGGGGGCAGGCCGCTGGCGCCGCGCCATTTACGCGCGCAGGAATGCGCCGGATCATGTGGCGTCGTCTTCGTAGCAGGTCCGCCATGCCGCATGCCACTGTTTGCCCATCCCGCAGAACCGGCGGTTTCGCTGCGGCCGCTGCCTTGGTCTTCCTGACGTCGGTCCCGCTGTCGGCTGCTGCCGCCGTGCCCGCGCCGCTACCGAAATGGAGCTACGCGGGCTGCAGCGCCGGCAACTGCCAGACCGGCTGGTACGCATCGCCGGCGGTCGGCGACATCGACGGCGACGGCCAGGCCGAAGTGCTCTGGGGCGGGCAGAACCTCGGCGCCTACAACGGCGCGACGGGCGCGAGCGAATGGCAGGTCACCGCCGCCAGCCGCATCTGGCCGGCGATCGCGTTGGCTGATCTCGACGGCGACGGCACGCTGGAGATCGTCGTCGGCCGCAACGGCAACCTGCTGACCGTCTATGCCGGCAACGGCACGGTCCGGACCGGCTGGCCGAAGAACCCGTTCGCGAACGGCGAAGTGCGCACGCTCGCGCTGGAAGACCTCGACAACAACGGCGACCTCGAGATCATCGTCGGCCGCGCGAGCAGCGGCGGCGACCGCCAGGTCAGCGTCTACGAACACGACGGAACCGTGCGGCCGGGCTGGCCGGCGCGACGTACCGGAGAACCCGGCACCGGCGCGGGCATGTACAACGAGAATGTCGCGGTCGGCGATCTCGACAGCGACGGCACGCCGGAAATCTACGCGCCGACCGATACGCACTACATCACCGCGCTCGCCCCCAACGGCGACCAGCGCCGCACCAGCACGATCTACGGACTGTCCGGCGGCCAGCCGAAAACCTGGGCCCAGGTCGGCGTGCATGTGGACCAGGCCGCCGACCTCGCCGGCTTCGCCGATTGCGGCGTGCAGCATCGTCCCAATTTTGCCAATGCGGCGCCGGCCATCGCCGACCTCGATGGCGACGGCACGCTCGAACTCGTGGCACCCGGCGATGTATACAACTGCGCACTCGGCGATCCGGCCGGGGATCTGTACTACCTGCCGTGGATACTGCGTCACGACCGCACGCGCTGGACCGGTTCGGGCTTCGACTGGACCGTGCTGCCGCCGCAGGGCGCGAGCGGCGCGGCGCTGACGCAGGACTTCGGCATCATCGAAAGTTCGGTCAGCAACGCGGTGCTGGCCGATCTCGACAGCGACGGCCGCCAGGAAATCCTGTTCGCGAGCTACGACGGCAAGCTGCATGCCTGGTGGCTCGACAAGACCGAGAAGCACAGCTGGCCGTATACGGTGCCTGGCACGGGCTTCCGCTTCGCCGCCGAACCCGTCGTCGCCGATCTCGACAACGACGGCTGCGCGGAAGTGATGTTCACGTCCTATCCGGAAAAGCGCGACAACCTCGTCGGCCGCCTGCACGTACTGAACTGCCGTGGCGAGAGCCTGCACCAGCTCGATCTGCCGGCGCCGCGCGGCGAGGACTGGAATGGCGGCCTCGGTGCTCCAACGCTCGCGAACCTCGATGCGGATGCGGATCTGGAACTCGTTGCCGGCACCGCACAGAGCGGTGTCGTCGCCTGGGACCTGCCGGGCAGCGCGAACGCGCGCGTGCTCTGGGCGACGGGCCGTGGCAGCCAGCAACGCAGCGGTCGCGTGTTGCGGACGGACCGGATATTCCGCAACGGCTTCCAGTAGGTGCGGTGGCTGACTTGCTCGCGGCGTTTCACCACGAATGGTCCTGCGCTGTGCCTTGTCAGCGCATCACGCTCATCTGTCACGCGGTGCAGTGGATCGAACCGTGCCGTCCGGCTTCCCGTGGATCGGCCGGTTAGGCCTCGTAGCGGATCGCGACGATCTCCAGCCGCAGATCGCCGGCCGGCCGGCGCCACAGGACTTCCTCGCCGACCTTGGCGCCGAGCACGGCTTTCGCGAGCGGCGACAGCCAGCTGACGCTGCCGTGCTCCGCGTCGGCCTCATCCTCGCCGACAATGCGGTAGGTGGCCTCGACGCCGTGTTCATCGACCACGTCGACGCTGGCCCCGAACGCGACGCTGTCCGCCGGCTGCTGCGCCGGATCGACCACGATCGCGCTGGCGATGCGCGCCTCGAGCCAGCGCATCTCACGCGCTGCGGTTTCGCGTGCGAGCTCGTCCTCCAGCGCAACGCCGTCGGCACTGTCCGCGCGCAATTGCGCAAGGCGCTGCTGCTGGCGCGCGAGGCCCGCCAGCGTGGTGTGGTTCGGATGCTCGCTGAGCGGAATTTCCGGCAGCGGCTCGATACGGTCGGATTCTTTGACGAAGGCTCGGCTCATTAAACCGACGTTGGCCCTGGCTGGGCGAATTCAATAGGCCTATTCCAGATCATCCGCAAAGATCCGGTCCGTCACACCCGCGATCTCCGCCAGCGCCGCGACGTTCATGCGCACGATATGGCCGCCGAGCGTCGGCGAGGTGCCGAGGTTGTTCATGTTGGCGGGCAGGTCGGTGGTCTTGTGGTAGTGCGGATAGGCCGTTCCGCCGCGGTGGATGCTGAAGACCGCGCGTACGCCGCGGTTCAAGTACGGTTGCTGGTCGGAGCAGCAGGCATTGGTCGCCTTGACCACGCTGAGTGAAGGCACGTAGTTGGCCGCGGCGTCGGCGAAGCGGTCGCGCATCGCGACGTTGGCGGCGAGGTTGCCGCCGGGCGAAGTGCCGGTCGCGGTGGACAGGGTCACGCCGAATCCGCCGGCGCCGTTGTCCCAGCCGATCATGTCCATGTTGGCCATGACTTCGACCTTGGCCAGATCGCCGCTCGTGGCGAGATCGGCGGCATGCGCGGTGCTGCCCCAGAGGCCCTGTTCCTCACCGGCGTAGCACATGAAGATCATCGTCTTCTCCGGCTGCGACGGCACGAGCGCGCGCGCGGCTTCGATCACGCCGGCGCAGCCTGAGGCGTTGTCGTCGGCACCGGGCGTCGGCGTCGGCAGCGCGGCATTTTCCTGGCGCGAATCGTAGTGCGCGCCGACGATGATCCACTGGTCCGGATACTTCCAGCCGGTGATGCGCCCGGCGACGTTGTGGCGTGTCGCGGAATTGCCGGACAGCGTCATGGTGAAAGTGGGTTCGCTAGCTTCCAGGCCCAGCGCCTCGAACTGCGAGCGTATCCATTGGCGCGACAGGTACAGGCCTGACGCGGGATCGGTGCTGCTGTTGTGGCTGGAGCGGTCCCAACTGGTCAGTTGCGAAACCGTGTCGAACCAGCGCTGGCCGTCGACGCGCGCGGCCACGGCGGCGATCAGCGGGTCGGCCACGCGCACGGCGCGCGCGGCCTCGCGATCGAGCCGGTGCTGGCGAAGTACGACGGTATTGGGCTGCAGGCGTATCCATTCGGCTGCGCCGATGTGTTCGGGATGCTGGCTCGTCAGCGCCGCGAGGCGCTCCGGGTCGGCTGGCCAGCGCATGAGTTCATAGCTGCCGTCGATCGGCGTCAGGCGCAGGTCGGCCGGTGCCGGGCCGTCGCCGCAGCCGCGCGCATGCAACACCAGATCGGCTATGCGCAGCGCGCCGAGCGCACGCGCCTCGCGGTGCGCGGGCGACTGCGCGCGCAACACGGTTTCGTCGCCGGCGAGCAGCAGCTGGTCGCCGAGTTCCAGCCACCAGTCCACGCCCTTGGCACGCTTGTACGCCTCCACCTGCGCGTGGCTGGTGCTGCGGATGTCGAGCAGCAGGGTCTGGCCGGCGGCCAGCGCAGACGAACTCGCGGCGGCCAGCAGAAGGCCGGCGAGGGCAGGGAAGCGGCGCATGGAAGTGTCCTCGGATCGGAAAACCGGACCGGGACGCTAGCACGGACGACGGAGCGCGGCTCGGCCTGATTCCGCACTGCGGCGTACTGACGGTCAGCAGTGCGATCCGCCGAAGTACCGCACCCCATCGCTGCTACCGCCGTGCGCTTGCTATGGTCGCAGCCTCATCCGCCTGCCTGAACCCTGGAGAACACCATGCTCGCCCATCTGCCCGCCGTCGTCGTTGTACTCACCGTGCTGCTGCTGATCTTCGTGACCTGGCTGGTAGGCGGCGCGCGCGCGCGCTACGGCGTGAAGGCGCCGGCGACGACGGGCAACGAGAACTTCGAGCGCGTGTTCCGCATGCAGATGAATACGGTCGAGAGCACCGTATTGTTCCTGCCGGCGCTGTGGCTGGGCACGCAGTACGGCTATCCGCAGATCGCCGGCATCGCCGGCCTGGTCTGGGTCGCAGCGCGGTTCTGGTATGCGATGGCCTACTCGGAAGCCGCAAACAAGCGCGGCTTGGCCTTCATGATCGCTTCGACGGCTGCGCTCGTCGCGTTCGCCGCGGGCTGCTGGGGCCTGCTGCGCGCGCTGATCGGCTAAAGCCAGCCGGCGGCTCCTGATATTTCCGCGCCGTATGCGGCGGCATCGCGCCGCATCATGTCCAAACGGAAATGCGGCGAAACCGCGCCGCATCATGTCCATACCGAATGCGGCGAAACCGCGCCGCATCCGGCAAAAAATCCAAACCTTCAATCCGCTTACACCGCACTGCAACATTCGGCGCCGAGCATCCCGCCGCCGCACTTCACCGCGGCTTTCCTGGCTGCGGACGAAGCACATGGCGGGTACGAGTCGACGCGAATTCCTGCGCCTGGCGGCGCAATCGGCCGGTGCGGCCGCGGTCATGGCGGCACTGCCGCCGGCGATACGCGAAGCGCTCGCGGTGCCGGCCGCGCGCGTCACCGGCACCATCAACGATGTCGAACACGTCGTTGTGCTGATGCAGGAAAACCGCTCGTTCGATCACTACTTCGGCGCGCTACGTGGCGTGCGCGGCTTCGACGATCCGCGCACGATCCGGCTGCCCGGTGGTGCGAGCGTGTGGCAGCAGCCGCGCACCGGCGGCGGCGACGTGCTGCCGTTCCGCCTCGACACCCAGCTCAGCAGCGCCCAGTGCATGGACGACATCAACCATGACTGGAAGGGCAATCACGCGCGCTGGAAGAATTTCGATCACTGGGTGCGTGAGAAGGGGCCGATGTGCATGGGCCACTTCACGCGCACCGACCTGCCGTTCTACTACGCGCTGGCCGATGCCTTCACCGTCTGCGATGCGTGGTTCTGTTCGGTGCACGGCCCGACCAACCCGAACCGCATGCACCTGTTCACGGGCACCAGCGGCCTGGCCGTGAGCCGGCCCGGCAACCATGCCGTCAACAACGTCGACGACGGGAACTGGACCGCGGACATGACGCGCGACAACGCCGCGTTCAACGCCTTCGACTGGATGACCTACGCCGAGCGCCTGGAACAGGCCGGCGTGAGCTGGAAGGTCTATCAGGAATACGACAACTACGGCGACAACTCGCTGGCCTATTTCCGCAATTTCCGCGGCATTCCGACCTCGTCGCCGCTGTACCGTCGCGGCCGCGACTACGCGCCGGGTTCCAATGCGGCGAACGCCTATGACACGCTGGGACAGCCGCTGATCGAGCAGTTCCGCAACGACGTGAGCAACGGCACCTTGCCGCAGGTTTCCTGGCTCGTTGCACCGTTTTCCATGTGTGAACATCCGCAGGCCGCGCCGGCCTATGGCGAGGCGCTCGCCGCGCAACTGCTCGCCGCGCTCGCGGCAAATCCGGCAGTCTGGTCCAGGACCGTATTCCTGATCACCTACGATGAGAACGGCGGCTTCTTCGATCACGCGCCGTCGCACGTGCCGGCGCTGAACGCAAACCTGGGCCTGAGCACGGTCGCGACGGCCAGCGAAAGCCACAACGGCGTGCCAGTGGGCCTGGGCATCCGCGTGCCGAGCCTCGTCGTCTCGCCCTGGAGCCGCGGCGGCTGGGTCAATTCGCAGGTATTCGACCACACCTCGGTGATCCGCTTCCTCGAGGCGCGCTTCGGCGTGCACGAACCCAACATCGGCGCCTGGCGCCGCGCGATGACCGGCGATCTGACCTCGACGCTGGATTTCAGCGTCGCCGATCCGGCCTGGCCGAGCCTCCCCGATACCCGCACCTTCATCGCCAACGCGGACGCATCCTGCCAGCTCGCCCCGGCTGCGCCGCCGGCGACGAGCGCGCTGCCCGCGCAGGAACCCGGCTCGCGACCGGCGCGCGCGCTGCCGTACGCGCTAAGCGTCAACGGCCGCACCGACTTCGCGACGGGACGCTATTGGCTCGATTTCTTCAACGACGGCGCGGCCGGTGCCGGCCTCAACGTCTATGCGGACAACCGCAGCGACGGGCCGTGGTTCTATTCGCTCGAGAGCGCGACCCAGCTGTCGGACTACTGGAGCGCCCAGAGCGTCACGGCCGGTATCTACGATCTGCACGTCCACGGTCCGAACGGATTCCTGCGCAGCTTCGGCGGCGATCTCGCCGTCGCGCTCGCTGGCGCGAATCCCGAGCTCGTCGCGCTGCACGATGCCGACCACCTCGCGCTCGTGCTGCGGCTGCGCAATGACGGCAGCACGGCGTGTCGCGTGACGTTGCAGGCGAACCGCTACAGCAGCCAGCCCGCGCAGTCGTTCGATCTCGCCGCCGGCGGCAGCGTCGACATCACCTGGGAACTCGACGCGCAGCAACGCTGGTACGACTTCACGCTGACCAGCGACCACGACGCGCGCTGGCTGCGGCGCCTGGCGGGGCATCTGGAAAACGGTCTGCCCGGTGTCAGCGATCCGGCGTTCGGCGCGCGTCGCGAATCGCTGTTCGTCGATGGGTTTGAGCCGGCGGTGTGACGCGTCCGTCCGCGGTCAGCGCGCGAAATAGCATTCCATCGTGCGTCGGTAATCCGTGGCCTGGCTGCGCGCGTCGAGGTTGCTGACCATGCAGCCCGAGAGCCGCGCGCTCTCGGGCGAAACCGGCCCGAGTTGCCTGGCGAGCGAGTTGATCACGTCGTACGCCAGCATCTGGTGGTCGACGCAGTCATACAGCGAGCCCTTGGTGTCGAGGCGGAAGCAGTACATCGACAGGCGGTCGCGGACCTCGCGGCGCTGGCGTGCGACGGCCTGCCGCACGCGCTGCTGGCGGATGTAGTCCGATTCGCGCAGCGGCGCGGCCGTGATGCACGCCTGCGCGGTCCAGTTGCCCTGCAGGTCACGGCATTTGTAGGTCGCGCCGGGCGCACCCAGGTTCAGTGCCAGTGCGACGGCAAACAGTGCGTGCATCGAGCGTCCCCCCCGGAGCCGGTTTTCATCATCGAAGTTAACGCGTTTACGTCCTGCGTCAAGCCGGGCTGAGCAGGTCGCGTGGCCACGGTCACGGAAATCGCACTGCGCGCGTACGTGGCAGAACTGCACAGGCTTGCACGACGCGTGCCGGCTCAGGCTATGCGCGGACGCCGTGTACGCTGCAGCCACCACAGTAGGCTTGCCGGCAGCAGCCAGGCCAGGAACCACGGCCAGCGTGCGCCGGGACGCAGAGCGCGAGCCGGTGCGTGGGCGGGGCCTGCACCGGCCAGCGCGCGCGTCGCGGCGCTGGTCTGCGCCTGGTACAGGGTCGACGCATCGGCCGCAGCGCGCACGAAGAAGCGCGTGACGGCTTCGCCGGCCTGCAGGGTGTGCCAGCCGGTCTCGCGCGGCCAGTAGCCGCCGCACCAGCGTGCGTCGCCGGCGCCGCGCGTTGCGACTTCGGTCACTGCACCGCTCGGTGCGGTGACGCGGAAGGTCGCTTCACGCGCACACAGCGCGGTGCGCTCGAACTGCCACGACAGCGCCGGCGGCACCGGAAGCACGGCCTGGCGAGGCCGCGCGAGCGTGTCGAGCGCGCCGGCCCACAGCGCGTCGTGCAGTGCGCCCTGGCCGCTGGTGACGAGTGTATGGCTGCCCTGCAGCCACCACGCACCGATGCGGCCCTGGCCGCGGTTGCGCGCGACGGCGAAGGCATCGCCGTCGGCCGCGCGTGCGACCGCGATCAGCGCATCGCCCTTGGCGATCAGCGGCAGACGCTGCAATGCCGCTGTCGCACCCTGACGGGTCTCGCCGGCCAGGTGCAGCGTTGTGGCTATGTCGACATTGTCCAGATCGATACCCAGGCCGCGCCATTCAGCGGTCTGCGCCGCCGTGGGCGTTGCGACCAGGCGCAGTAGCAGGCCCATGCCCGCGTCGGCGGCAGCGAGCAGGCGTGCGCGGGCGGCCTTGTCGAGCGCGTTCCAGGCGCGTTCGTCGACGATGGCGATATCGGTAGCGGCCAGGGCTGCGGCGGACAGGCTGGTGTCGCCGCGCTGCTGCGCAACGCCGCGGCTCAGGCTGATGCGCGCATCGACCGTATGGCCGGCGTCGAGCGCCCAGCGTTGCAGGTATTTCAGGTCCGCATCGGGACCGCCGGACAGCAGCAACAGGCGCAGCGCCGCGCCGTCGCGCACCTGCACCGGCACGGCCAGTCGCTGCAGCTCGCTGCCGTCGGCGGCGAGCAGCCGGAGTTCGTAGCTCAGCTCCGCCGCGCGCGCGGCGAACAGCGTAAAGCCGAAGTGGCCGTCGGCATCGAGCGCCAGCGGTCCCTGGAGGGCGCCACCGGGCTCGCGCAGGACGAGTTGCAGGCCTTGCGCCTGTCCGACCTGTCCGCCGAGCGCGAACGGGTGCCCGGCGCGGATATCGGTCGGCACGTCGAGCGCGATCACGCCGCGCGGCAGCGGCGGCGCGTCGAACCGCAGCGCGAGGCCGCGCACCGCGTCGCGGTCGGCTGCGTCGAGGCCGTCGCCGAGAACGCGCAGTACCGTCGTATCGCCATGCCGACGCAGCGCGGTCGCGAGATCCGGCACGCGCTCCACGCCGGTCGGGGCGGCACTGCCCGGCAGCGCGACCGTGCGCAAGCCCGCCGTGTCCGGCGCGGGTGGCGCTGTGGCGCCTGGCGTGAGCACCTGCAGCGTGTGGTCCGGCGCTTCGTGCAAAGGTGGAAAAACAACGAAGTACAGCAACGCCGGGGCAGCCACGGCTGCGGCCAGGCCGAGCAGCCGGCGCCAGCCGTTCAGGCGCGCGCTCTCCGCAAGACCCAGTGCGGCGGCGGCGAGCAGGATCAGCACGATGGCCAGCGTCGTGCTCATGGTCGCGGCTCCGCGGCCTGCAGCGCATCGAGATAGGCGCGGCCGGCGGCATCGGCCGCCGGGCGGCCGGCGGAAGCGGCGCTCGCGCGTGGCAGCAGCGGCCAGAGGCGCTCGCGCAGATCGTGCAGGCAAGGCTGGCAGGAAGGGGCGCGGCGCAGGCTGTCGGCCGCGGCGGCAAGGTCCAGCGAATCGGCGGACTGCATGCCGCGGCGCTGTTGCCAGGCATCCCAGCGCGCCCAGTCCGGCGCGGCGCCGGTGCGCAGGTCCTGCCAGACCGCATCCAGATCCGCATCCGGCGCGCTCGCCGCGACCGCGGCATTCGCGCCGTCGCGCAGTCCGGCGCGCTCGCCGCTGAGACGGCGCGCTTCGTCCACCGGCGGCAGTTCGAGACCGACGCGCGCGAGGTAGATGCGCGTCGCCTGC
This sequence comes from Tahibacter sp., assembly GCF_032229445.1. NCBI lineage: Bacteria > Pseudomonadati > Pseudomonadota > Gammaproteobacteria > Lysobacterales > Rhodanobacteraceae > Tahibacter > Tahibacter sp. Next base: position 5,653 of record NZ_JAVTWC010000121.1, on the reverse strand, counting down.
TGCACCAGCTTGATCTGCTCCAGCGCGGTGTATTCATAAGGCAGCGCCTGCTGCGGCCGGCCGCTGCGCAGATGCAGCTCGGACTGCCACATCGCCTCGAGCGCGGCCCGCAGGATGCGCTTGGTGTCCGGATCGAGCAGCGTCGCGGCTTCGGTGTGGTCATGGGTATGGCCGAATTCGGCGAGCACGTTGCCGGCGTCGCCGAAGCGCTTCGGCGCGGCGGGCGCGGCCTCGTCGTGCGCGTGGTCGCCGGCTTCGTCGGCATGTTCGTCGGCATGTTCGTCATCGCCGTCCTTCGGGTCCTTCCTCGCCGACGCCGGTGCGTCATGCGCGCCGCCGCTTTCGAATTCTTCGCCGAGGAACTGGCCGTAGCGCAGACGCAGGATCTTCTGCTCCACGCCGAGCGCGTCGGACTTCGCGACAAAGCGATCCTCGTTGAGTGTCGGCCGCTCCGCGATCAGCGCCTCGGTGTCGATGATGAGCTGGCGCTGGCTGCGGAAATACGCCGGCAGGGTCGTGCGCACGAGCCCGTCCATGCCGACGCCGTCGTCGGCCAGCGGCGGCGGCAGGCGCAGGATGTAGCTCGCGCTGCGGCTGCGCTGCGCCTGCGGCGCACGGTTGTCGGCGACCTCGAAGCGCACGATGACTTCGTCGCCGGGAGACAGTTCCAATGCCTGCAAGTCGATGCGATGACGGTAGCGCCGTTCGCGCGCGCTGCCCTCACCGCGCAGGCGCTGGGTATCCTGTTTCACGCTGATGTTCTCGCCGTTGCCTTTGGCACGCACGATCTCCAGCGTGGCCTCGCCGAGCCCGTAGTCGTCGCTCGCGCGGATATCGAAATCCCAGGCGTTCTGCGTGCTCTCGCGCAGGCTCAACGTCTTGTCGGGCGCATCGACGCGGATCTGCGGCGGCGCGTCGGCGACGACTTCGAGGCGATAGCGGCGCGCTTCGGCGAGCGGTGCCTCCGCATCGATTTCGATGCGGTACAGCGCCGCCGTTGCGAGCGTGCGGCTGGCGCTCCACTGCGCGCCTTCGCGGGCGAGTTCCAGCGTGCGGCCGTCGTGGAAACGCAGGCGCGCGGCGCGCGGCGGCGGCTGCAGGTCGAGCTGCCAGCGCAGCAGCGTACCTTCGGGCACGCGCGCGTCGAGCGTGTCGCCCTGGCTCGGCGCGATGCCGGTATAGCGCGGCGGCGTACTGTCGAGGCGGCCCGACACGAGGCGTACCGGCGTCGCAGCGGTTATCCCGGGTGCGCTCGGTGGCGGCACCGGCGTCGTTACCGGATGCGGCGACCACAGGCTCAGCAGCAGGATTACGCCGGCCAGTGCCGCGCTGCCGGCCAGCGCAAGCGCCGGCCAGGCTGGACGCAGATCGGGCGCCTGCTCGGCCAGGCGTGTCTGCAGGCGGTGCTGCTGCAACTGCGCGAGCGCCGGCAGCGCGGCGCTGTCGGCGAGCAGCAGTTCGGCGCTGTCGTCGAAGCGCCGGTCGGCCGCGTTCAGCGCACGCGCATACCAGCGCAGGTCGCAGCGGCGGCGTTCCTGCAGCAGCCACGCGCCATAGGCAATTGCGGCCGCGGCCAGCACGAGCAGCGCAGCGCCGTCGCCGATCCGCTGCCGCGCCAGCCAGGCCAGCGCCAGCGCCGGTGGCAGCAACAGGGCGAGGCCGATCGCGCGGCGACGCTGCTGCACGGGACGCAGTCCGGCCAGCAGCGCGCCGCTCATGTCCGACGCCTTGCGCTGTGCAACGACAGCGCGCGTTCGGCCAGCGCCAGCAGCGCGACGACCAGCAGCAGCCAGGATGCGAACGGGCGCGGCGCCGCATCCGCGCGTACAGCGCCAGTCAGTGGTGCGACGGCCGCCGCGGCGGCGCGATCGGGCGGCGGCGCTGCGGGCTGCAGATGCGACAAGAGAAGAGTTGCAAACGTGGAATCCAGCAGCAGCGGCAGCGCCTGCGGCTGCAGCGGCGCGGCGAAGCTCAGCAGGCGGCCGCGGCCGCGTGACTGGGCGCGCAGCAGCGGTGCGTTGCGCGAGTCGCGCGCGAGTACCTCGGCCGGACCTTGTGTGGACTGATCGGGCGTGGCGGTGTCGAGCAGCGCGGTGCCCCCGTCCTCGACCCAGCGCAGCAGCGCCGGCGTGGGCTCGCCGGCGAGCCAGAACACCACGGCCGTCGTCGCATCGAGTGCTGCGTCGGGCGCATCCACGGTGAGGCGATAGCGCTCGGTCCCGCCGCGGTTGCCGGCGGCGACGGCCGCCTGCAGATACCTGGCCGCAGCCGCGTCATCGCGCTGGCGCAGCGAAATACCCAGCGGCGGCGGGGCTGGCGGCGGCACCGGTGCGGCGGGTGCGCTGTTGACGATCTGCCAGTCGACCGCGCGGCTCAGGCGCACGCTGCCGCCGTCGAGGCCCTGCAGCAGCGGCGGCGCGAGAACGTGCAGCGCGACGCCGGCCGGCAGCTCGCTGTCGAGTTCGCGCAGCAGGCTGGCGACGCCGACCGCGTCGTCGCCAGCCGGCGTACGCGCGGACAGTGCCGGGAAATCCGGCAGCAGCCAGTGCCAGTGCGCCATCGGCAGCGCGAGCTGCGCGCGCGCCTGCGCCGCGTCGACGCCGGGCACGACGACGACCCAGTCGCCGGATGCCGCGCGTTCGCCGCGCCAGACCGGCTCGGCCAGCAGCAGTGCGAGCGCGACGAGCAGCACCAGTCGCAGCAGCAACAGGGGCCACTGCTCCAGGCGCAGACGGCGGCGCGGCCGTGCCGGACCGCGGATCCAGCGCAGCGCGGCGAATGGCGTGGTCTTGCGCTGCTGCCGGCGGTGCAGATGCAGTAGCACGGGAATGACGAGCGCGAGCAGCGCCGACAGTCCCAGCGGCAGCAGCAGGCCGACGCTCATGCGGACTCGGCGCCCGGCCGCGTGCCGAACAGCTCGCGCAATGCGACGTCGACCGGCTCGTCGAGATAGTGGCAGGCCAGGCGGATGCCGCTCGCGGCCAGGCGCGAACGCAAGGTCTGCTGCGCGTTCGCGAGTGCCTGCAGATACGCGCTGCGCGCGGAGGGACCGTCGGCCAGCACCTCGTCGCCGGTCTCCGCATCGACGAAGCGGCGGCTGTCGCGGAACGGGAAATCGCGTTCCTCCGCGGTCAGCAGCTGGATCAGCACGACTTCGCGCCGCGCTGCGGCCAGGCGTTCGGCCAGCGCGATCGCAGCGTCGTCGAACGCGTCGGTCAGCAGCAGCACGAGCGAGGCCGGCGCGACGCGCTCCCACAGCGGCAGCAACTGCGCGGGATCTGGCCAGCGGCCCTGCGCCTGCCAGCGCAGCAGTTCCTGCATGCAGCGGTCGCGCTGGCGCGGTCCGCCGTCGGCGGTGACCAGCGACAGTGGCTGCGTCGACAGCGCGGCGACGCCGAAGCGGTCGCCCTGGCGCAGCGCGAGCTCGATCGCACAGGCGGCCAGCGTGCGCGCCGCATGCAATCGTGTATGCGCCGGCGCCGCTTCGTCTGACTGCGCCATCGATGCGGTCGTGTCCACGAGTACCCACAGATCCAGCGGCGAGTCGCGCTCGGACTCGCGCACGAAATAGCGGTCGGAGCGTGCGTACAGTTTCCAGTCGACGCGGCGCGGCTCGTCGCCGGGCGCATACGCGCGGTACTGCGCAAACTCGAGCCCGACGCCGCGGCTGCGGCTGCTGTGCTGGCCCAGCCCGTGCGCGCCGGCCGCCCGGCGCGGCACGAGGCGCAGGTCGCGCAGACGTGCGCGCAGCGCGGGCGTTATGAGTTCTTCAGACATGCAGCGCCTGCCGAGAGGCGAGCCTCGTGGATAGAAGGATGCAACGGCCCGGTTCCATTTCCGACGCTTTCATCCGCGCGGAAATTCCACGCCGTCCAGTACCGCGGCGACCACATCGTCGGCGCTGCGCCGTTCGGCTTCGGCGACGAACGACAGCAGCAGGCGGTGGCGCATCACCGGCGCGGCCAGCGCACGCACGTCCTCGCGCGTCGCCGCGAGCCGGCCGTGCAGCAGTGCGCGCGCCTTGCAGGCAAGCACCAGCGATTGCCCTGCGCGCGGGCCTGCGCCCCAGCGCACCCATTCGCGCACGGGCGTCAACGTGGAGGTTTGCGGCCGCGTCGCGCGCACGAGGCGCGTGATCCAGGTCAGCACGTCGTCACCGACCGAGACATCGCGCACAAGGCGCTGCAGCGCAATGAGTTCCTCGCCAATCATGACGGCCTTGACCGATGCCGTGGCCTGGCCCGTCGTCTGCAGCAGGATTGCGCGCTCTTCCTGTTCGTCCGGATAGTCGACGCGGACGTGCAGCAGGAAGCGGTCGAGCTGCGCTTCGGGCAGCGGATAGGTGCCAGCCTGTTCCAGCGGATTCTGCGTCGCGAGCACGAAGAACGGCTGCGGCAGCTCATGCGTGACGCCGGCATAGCTCACCGTGCGTTCCTGCATCGCCTCGAGCAGCGCGGCCTGGGTCTTCGGCGGCGTGCGGTTGAGTTCATCGGCCAGCAGCAGGTTCGTGAACACCGGGCCGCGCTGGAACTTGAAATGGCGCCGGCCGGTGCCGTGGTCCTCCTCGAGGATCTCGGTGCCGAGGATGTCGCTCGGCATGAGGTCCGGCGTGAATTGGATGCGGTGGAAATCCAGGTGCAGCGCCTGGCCGAGACTGCGCACGAGCAGGGTCTTGCCGAGTCCCGGTACGCCTTCGAGCAGGCAGTGGCCGCCCGCGAGCAGCGCCGTCAGCAACTGTTCGACGACCGCGTGCTGGCCGACGATGGCCGTGGCGATGGCTTCGCGCAGCGCCTGCAGACGGTCGAGCTGCGATTGCAGCGATTGTTCGGTAAGCGGCGTGCTCATGCGGTAGATACCCGGAAATCGTTGATGATCTGATGGAGCGATACAGCGGCCATTCTCGAACGAACTCCGGCGCCGGAAGGACTGCCATAGGTAAGGGCGTCGACACGGCGTAGCGACTGCGGCCGGGAATCCGTTGGCGAAGAAGGCGCCGCGCCGCATCGGTGATCGCTAAACTCGCCGTCCTGCCGTTCTACTCCGAGGATTCCCGATGGCGTTTGTCCCACGTAGTGTCGTCGTTGCGTTGAGCGCCTTGGCGCTGACGTCGTGCGCCAGCATGTCCAACCGGCCGACCGATGAGATCGTCGCGTCGATTCGGCAGAAAGAACGCAAGGTCGTGCGCATCGCTGTTCCCGGCACGGTCGAGGAAACCATCGCCCGCCTTGAACAGAAGGCCAGCGCGTGCACGCCTGCGACGATCAGGAGCTCCGGCTCGATGCCGTCCGGCAGCGGCGGCCTGGTGTCGGTGTCGCCGACCATCCGGCAACGCCTGGAAAGGGGCACGACGGCGGCCGGGGAAACCTGGCTCGCGCTGCGCATGGACAGTGTGCTGCACATGGTCGCTTTCGCGGTCGCGATCCGGCAGGTCGATCCCACGACGCTGGAGGTCAGTGCGTTTCCGGCCGATGCGCGCAAGCCCGACGCCATCCGGCAGTCGGTGGAATCGGGCACGCTGTTCTGCGACTGGCGTGACTTCAGCTATCCCTACGATTGAACGCGAGGTCAGCAGGCTAGCCCTTACGCAGTCAGCGCATAGGTCACGATGTTGACCGCGAACTTCGTGTTGTCCTCGGCCAGCCAGCGCTTGTTG
>NZ_JAVTWC010000120.1:0-30238 GCF_032229445.1 Tahibacter sp. | reverse complement strand
CCCCAAGGGGCCCTTCCCCGCGGCGCCGCGCCCCCAAAAACTAGGTTGCCCCCACACCCCCTTTGCCCCGGGGCCCCCCCTTCTGCCCGGGGGGCGGCTCGGCGCTCGCACAGCGAGCGCCGAGCGGGGTTGTGGAGATCTGGTGCCGGGCGTCGGAGCTTCGGCACCAGAGCTGGGACAGCACTCTCCGACGTTGTGGAGATCTGGTGCCGGGCGTCGGAGCTTCGGCCCCAGAGCTGGGGCAGCACGCACCGACGTTGTGGAGATCTGGTGCATGGCTAAAAAAGCCGCATCGCCAGCGATTACCGTGCTATCACTTACGGAATCCGCAGCACCTGCCCCGGATAGATCTTGTCCGGATGCTTCAGCTGAGGCTTGTTGGCCTCGAAGATCTTTTCATAGTCGTTCGCGTTGCCGTAGAACTGCTTGGCGATCTTGCCCAGCGTGTCGCCGGCCTTGACCGTGTACATGCGTGACTCGGAGCCGGGCTCCTTCACGGTCACGTTGTCTTCGATCTTGTCGACGCCCTTGATGTTGCCGGCGGCGAGGATCAGACGCTCCTTGTCGGCCTGGGTCGCCGCGTCGCCGGTGATCCTGACTGTGCCGTCGATCCACTGCACGTCGACGTCCTTGACGCCGATTTCCTTCTCGATGTGTTCCTTGATCTGCTCCGGCGCCTTGGCCGGGTTGGCGACCGCGTCCAGCACCTTGGCGCCTGCGTCTTTGATGAAATCGAACAGTCCCATTCTCCGTCTCCTTTTGGGTTGGTCAACGCCGTGTGGCGGCAAGCACGCTGCCGCCTACATTCAACAAATCGGATAAATCCACATCGCCGTCCCCGTCGCGATCGAGCACCGCGCCGAGCAGGCCGCCGCCGAGTCCGCCGGCCTCGCGCGTGCGCTGGGTTTCGCGGCCGAGCATATCGCTCAGGCCGCCCGGACCGAGATCCTGTTTCTGGTTCATGCGTGCGAGTACCGACATGACGATCGGCGCGAGCATGGCCATGAGCTGGCCGGCATTGACGCCGCCGAGGCCGGTGGTCTGGCCCAGGCCCTGTTCGGCCTGGCCGCGGCGATTGCCGAAGATGTGGCCGAGGATCGCGCCGCCCACACCGCCCAGGCCGCCGCTGTCGACGCCGCCGCCGCGCGGTGTGGGAGGCGGGCTGCTGCCCATGCCGCCGAGTACCGCTTCGGCCAGTGACCCCAGCGAGCCGAGCCCCCCCGCGCCGCTGTTGCCGCTGCCGCCCAGCAGTCCGCCGAGCAGGCCGCCCAGGTCGGTGCCGACGTGGTCGCCGAGCGCGGTGTGCAGCGCATCGGCACCGTCCGGTGTGGCCGCATTCCTGGCCATCGCGCCGACCATCAGCGGCAAGGTCTGTTCGATCGCCGACTGTGCCTGTCCCGGGCTCAGCCCGAACCGTTGTGCGATCGCGTCGACTTCGTTGTCGCCGATCTGCGCCATCACCGCATCGACAAGTCCGCTCATGTCCATCTCCGGGCTGCAGGGGAGCACACACTACCACCGCGGCAAAACTTCGTAGCAGGCGAGAAAAGATGTAACGTTTTGATCCACGCCCTGGCTGCGGCGCTGCGCTGCGGGTAGGTTGGCGGCCAGGCGGAAAACGCCGTCGTATGGTCTATCGAGCCAGGGGGCCATGGACAAGCTTGACGAACTGCGCCTGCGCTACCTGCGCTCGCTGCCGCAAAAAGGCGAGGACATTCGCGCTCAATGGGAATTGTTGCGCCAGCGCCCGCACGAACGCGCGCTGCTCACGGAGTTGCACCAGCAGGTGCACCGCCTCAGCGGTTCGGCGCCGGCCTACGGATTCGACGACATCGGCGCGCTGGCGCGGCCGCTGGACCAGCGCCTGTCCGAATGGCTGCGCGCTGGGGACGGTGAGCGCGACGCCGTAGGCGACATGGTCGGTTCGCTTGCCGTGCCGGTGGCCGCGCTGGCCCAGGCGCTGCGCCTTGCGGGGGAGGCGGACGCCCCGCCGCCGGCCTGAACGCCCAGGGCGGCTGCCAATACGCTAACGCCCGGCGTCCCGCCCCGATCGGTCTGCTGGACTCCGGTTGCGCCAACAGCCGGCCCCCCACTCGTCGAGCGCGAGAACCGGCGCCTGATCGGAGCGGCCAGGCGGTAGTTATCGTCCCGCTTGCTGGCAGCCGTCGCCAGCGCGGCGCTATCCTTGCGGTTTTCCGCGCCTGCCGTCGTTGCGGTGGCGCCACGAGGCAATGATGAAATCCTATCCCCCCGTTTCCCTGATCGGCGTGCCGACCGACATCGGCGCCGGCCATCGCGGCGCTTCGATGGGTCCGGAGGCGCTGCGCGTCGCCGGCATCGCGCGTGCGCTGGAAGATCGCGGCCTGCGGGTGGTCGACCGCGGCAATCTGGTCGGCCCGATGAATCCCTGGCAGCCCCCGCAGAACGGTTATCGGCACCTGGCCGAAGTCGTTGCCTGGAACCGCAGCGTCCTGGATGCGGTATACGCGGAGCTGGCCGCCGGCCACCTCCCCATCATGCTCGGTGGCGACCACTGCCTGGCCATGGGTTCGATCACCGCCGTCGCGCGCTGGTGCGCCGAGCAGGGCAAGAAGCTGCGCGTGTTGTGGCTGGACGCGCATGCGGATTTCAACACCAGCGTGATCACGCCCTCGGGCAACGTCCACGGCATGCCGGTCGCCTGCCTCTGCGGCCACGGCCCGCGCGAACTGACTGAACTCGGCGGCAGCGCGCCGGCGCTGCGGCCGGACCAGATCCGCCAGATCGGCATCCGCTCGGTCGATCCTGGCGAGAAAAAGCTCGTCAGCGACGTGGGCCTGGATATCTATGACATGCGCTACATCGACGAGATCGGCGTCAAGCGCGCGATGGAAGAAGCGCTCGAAGGCGTCGGCGCGGACACCCATCTGCACGTCAGCTTCGACGTCGATTTCCTCGATCCGTCCATTGCTCCGGGCGTCGGCACGCGCGTTCGCGGTGGCCCCAACTACCGCGAAGCACAGCTCGTGATGGAAATGATTGCCGACACGGGCCGCGTCGGTTCGATCGACATCGTCGAGCTGAACCCCGCGTTCGACAAGCGCAACATGACGGCCAAGCTCGCGGTGGACCTCGTCGAAAGCCTGTTTGGCAAGTCGACGCTGATGCGCGAATAAGGAACGAGGTGGGAGGAGTGAGAAATGAGTCGGGGCAGGTCGTGGCTTCCACTCATTTCTACTTTTTCCCCTCACTACCAAAGAAAAACCCCGCCTCGGCGGGGTTTTTCTTGAACATCGCGGTGAAATTTCAACGACGCGGCGGGTCCGGCGTGAAGTTGCCGGGGAACGGGTCGGGCTGGCCCGGGCGCGGATGCGGACGATTGCGCGGAATCACGCCGCGCGCGACGAGGTTGCGGTAGCTGTCGTAGCGCACCGCGACGACTTCGTAGGGCTTGTCGCTCGCGCGCTGGAACGAGGTATACGTCGCGTTGCTGTCCTCACGGTCGCCGTGGCCCGTACCTAGCGACTCCTGTACCGGCGCCGATTCGCGCCGCGCCATCGAGTCCGCCGCGCCGCCGGTCGGTGCCGGCGGTGCCGCGGCCGGCATTTCGGGCGCACGCTTGGCTTCGCCCTCGGCGCGGCCCTTGTCTACCTTGTTGCGATACACCGGCGGCCGCACGACGCGTTCGCGGAACACCGCCAGGCCGATCACGCCGACGTTGCCGGGGCGACCGGTCTGCGCCGCGTAGGACTCGCTGAGCGTGGTGAACTCGAACGCGGCGATCTCGTTCATGTTCTTGCGCCAGCCGGCGACTTCGGTGCTTTCGTAGGGATCGAGCACGTAGCCGGTCTGCTGCGTCGCCGCGGTCTGGCCGCTGATCGCGTTGACGCCATCGACCGACAGCACCGCGAGCACGCGCTCGTTGCTGCGGTTGACGAGTCGCACGGCGTAGCGGTGGCCCGGGGCGCCGGCCACGAAAGTTTCGCCGCGATGGGGGTATTGCTGAAGATTGGCGCCGGATTCGCGGTCGACGACGTGCAGGTCGACGAGCCGCCCGGCCTGGGCCGCGCCGGCGGCGAACACCAGCGCGATCAGGGCGAGTAACCGATGGTGCAGGGACATGGCGGATCTCCAGTGGGAAGGCGCCGGGTCAAACGCGGGCACCGTGGTCGCGGGGTTAACCGGCTTGCAGCGTCCACCCGAATAACGCGCGAGAAGCCCGCTTCCGAACCCGGCGGACCGCGCGGGTGGCAGGCCAGGCCGCGCCGGAGTCGTTCCGCCGCGGCTCCGGTTCGCGTCGCCTCATTCCTCGACGAGCGTGGCGCCCGCGGCGTTGGAAGCGACCGACGCAATGCCGGCATCGCGGGCTTTTTCCGACTCATACATCTCGCTGTTGCCGATGATCTGGCCGTTGCCGGCCTTGAGGCTGAAGTGGAACTTGCCGTTGCTGGCGACCTTCTTCTCGAAGCGTGCAGCGTCGGCAGCGTTGTTCTTGACCGACTCGACGCCATTGCGCGCGCCGCTCCTGTCGACATAGCCCTGGCTGGCCAGGATGACTTCGCCGTTGCCGGCCTTGAGATTGAAGTAGGTCTTGCCGCCCTTGCCGCTGAAGATCGTGAACTTGCCTGCCATTGGAAGCTCCTCGGTCGTTGCTGGGTCCCCTGTGGCGCGCAGTATCCCGCGGCGCAGTCGGCCTCGCCAGTTCCGTGCGGTGCGGGTGCGCAGGACTATGCAAAGGTCTGCGCTGTTCCCGTCACGCTTTAGCGCCGGCCGCGGCCTTGGCTTACACTGGCCGGCCCTCTCGCCAACGCCTCGCCATGAGCAAGATCCGCGTCCTAACCGGCATCACCACCACCGGCACTCCGCATCTGGGCAACTACGTGGGGGCGATCCGCCCGGCGGTCGCCGCGAGTCGTAGTGACAATGTGGAATCGTACTATTTCATGGCCGACTACCACGCGCTGATCAAGTGCGACGATCCGGCCCGCATCGCGCGCTCGCGCCTCGAGATTGCCGCCACCTGGCTGGCCTGTGGCCTCGATCCGGAGCGGGTGTATTTCTACCGCCAGTCGGATATTCCCGAAATCCCTGAGTTGACCTGGCTGCTGACCTGCGTCACGGCCAAGGGGCTCATGAACCGCTCGCACGCCTACAAGGCCTCGGTCGACGCGAATGCGGCCAGCGGCGGCGACCCCGACGCCGGCATCACGATGGGCCTGTACAGCTACCCGATCCTGATGGCCGCTGACATCCTGATGTTCAACGCGCACCGCGTACCGGTAGGGCGCGACCAGATCCAGCACATCGAGATGGCGCGCGACATCGCTGCGCGGTTCAATCATCTGTTCGGCAACGGGCGTGACTACTTCACCCTGCCCGAAGCCGCCATCGAGGAAAACGTCGCGACCCTGCCGGGGCTCGACGGACGCAAGATGTCCAAGAGCTACGACAACACCGTGCCGCTGTTCGAAGGCGGCGCGAAGAAGCTCAAGGAAACCATCGCCCGCATCGTCACCGACTCGCGCCTGCCCGGCGAAGCCAAGGATCCGGACAGCACGGCGCTGATGCCAATCTTCGGCGCATTCGCCACGCCACAGGAAATCGCGGAATTCCGCGCGGCGCTGGCCGATGGTCTCGGCTGGGGCGAAGCCAAGCAGCGGGTGTTCGAGCGGCTGGATCGCGACATCGCGCCGATGCGCGCGCGCTATGAAGAACTCATCGCGCAGCCAGGGCATATCGAAGACATCCTGCAGGCTGGTGCGACGAAGTCGCGCCGTCTCGCGGCACCGTTTCTCGCGCAGTTGCGAGAGGCGGTGGGCTTACGTGACTTCACCAAGAACTACGAAAAGTCTCCCGAGAAGTTAGCCTATGAGGTTGCGTGGGAATCGGATGAAGCGGTGATTCCGCTTTCGATAAAAGGCCCTTCGGCAGCCGATTTTTCGCTCACCGTCAGCTACGCCAAGACGGGGCGTTTCCTGATTGAAGCGCGTGATTCAAAAGCTGACGTGATCGCCCTAAGAAAAAGAATCGACAAGCTGGATGGCTTAAGCGTTACGGCCAGGCCGATAGAAGAGGGGATGAGTCAGTTGGAACTTGAACTTGACGGCCAGTTTGTTGGACGCGGTCCAACAGTAGAGTCGACTCGGGTCGAAGATGAGATCGAGAAATTCCGGCAGTCGGTGTCGGCTGGACGCGAAGACCGAAAGCCGAAGTAGTCAGGTACCAAGCACACCATCCCCACCAAACCCTCCCCTTGAAGGGGAGGGCTTGTCATCGCATCGCGTAGAAAATGGCTTGTTTTAAGAGAGATTTTCGCCGAGTAGCTTTAGTCCTCCCCTTCAAGGGGGTGAAGGATGATGGCCCAGAATCGAAGGTTCTCATCGTCCTGAACGCCCAACGGGCCGGAGGGTTGGGTGGGGATGGTGTTGGCCTCGCTGTTCAGGCAGAACCTGCGGCTGCCATTTCATGCGAATCGGTCACCGATACCTCCAACTCAACCACCCCCTAATTTCTTGCCGGCGCGCTCAATCCCAGCGGTTCAGATGCGGCCCGAACTTCTTGCGCTGTGGCCGCACCACGCAGAAACGATGCCCGCTCGGCGCTTCCATGACCCACCAGCGGCCGTGGCGGAACGCGATCCGCTTCGCGCCGAGCGCCTCGAGACGCTGCATTTCCGCGTCCACGTCGTCTGACTCGATATCCAGGTGCACGCGGCTTTCGTGTTCCACGCGCTGCAGCAGGATGATGGGCTCGTCGTCGGCGGTCTCGAGTTCGGCGTAGCGGCCGTCGCCGTCCTGGTCCAGCGTGACGATGGGCTTGCCCAGCGCGCGGCTCCAGAACTCGGCCGACTCGGCCAGGTCATCCACTTTGCAATCGAGTACCACTGTGCACAGGCGGCTGTGGTGCATGGCGGTGGCTCCTTGTTGGAGCCGCCACTGTAGCCGGCGCGCCGGGCCGCAAGTCAAGCCGGCCCGGTCGTACGTGCAGAGAATTGCGTTTTACTGCGCCGTTTCGAAGCCGTCGTCGAACAGATAGTCGACGATCCGGTCGAGCAGGAACACGTCGGCGAAATGGTTGTTGGCGTCGTCTTCGACGAGGCGGTTGTCGCTGCTGGAAAACAGCAGCCGGCCGCCGCTGCCGTCGAAGTGGATTTCGCCGTTGGTCGAGGGGTAGGTGTCCAGGCGCAGCACGAGGCCGAGTCGCGCGCGGTCGCGTTCGTAGAGTACAAATTTCAGGCCATCGCCGAGTCCCGTATTCAGGGCGTCGGACATGAACGCGACGCGCCGTCCGTCGGCGGAGATCGCTGCCGAGTTGAAATTGCCGCCGAGCGCGTCGCCGGTGACGGAGCGGCTGACGAGCTCATTGGTACCGGTGCTGCGGTCGTGCACGTACAGGCCCGAGAACGGAATCGGCGTACCGAAGTTGGTGGCGAAGCTCGTGAACAGCACCTGCGTGCCGTCGCGCGAGATGTCGTGGAAATAGCTCGCCTCGTCGGCTTGGCCGCCGGGTGCGGGGACACTGACGCGCGTCACGAGATTCGCGACGCGGTTGAAGGCGAATACGTCGTGCTCGCCATTGGTGTCATCGCTGACGAGATTGGTCGCCATGGATGCCAGCGCGATCGTGCTGCCGTCGCCGGAAATGCGTGATTCGTAAGTGTCGCTGTTCGAACCCACGCCGTCGTGGCTGGGACTCGCGAGCTGCGTCACGCCGGCCTGCATGTCGCGCACGAAGATGTCGCAGAACCCATTGCCGTCGTTGGCGACGAGATCCGTTGCGCACGATGAAAAGGCCACGTAGCGGCCGTCGTCGGAAACCGTTGGGAACCAGCTGTAGGAATTCGGCATCGCGCCGCCGGGCGTCAGGCTCACGACGGCCGTCGTCTGCGTCAGGCGGTCGTGGCGATAGACATCCATGCGCGCGAAGGGCGTCGCCAGCACGAAGGCCGAGCAGCTATGGAAGACGACGTAGCGGCCATCGGCGCTGATGTCGACGTAGCTGCTACCACAGAAGCCCTGGCTTCCGTCCGAGCCGACCGACACGCGTTCGGTGGTGCCGAGCAGACGGTCGCGCACGAAGATGTCGTTCGCGCCGTTGGTGTCGCCGACCACGAGGTTGCTGGCCTGCGAACCGAACGCCACATAGCGCGCATCCTCGCTGGCTGCGAAGCCGTGGTTCCAGTCGCCGCTGTTGTGATTGGCCGCGGCCAGGCTGATGCCGGCGGACGGCACCGACACTCGCTGGGCCGGACTGGTGCGGCCGTCCTGCCGCACTGCGTCGTACATGCGGTTCGTGTCGCCGGCAACGAAGCTGTCGGTCGCCAGGGCGACGACGACGCTGCCGTCGCTGGAGGACAGGGCCCCGCGTGCGTCGTCCCCGATCTGCTCGGCATCGGCGCGGAAGCTGACGTGCGTGATCGCACCGCCGGCGAGGTCGCGCAGGAACACGCGCGAGTTGCCGATAGGTTGTCCGGTGACGATATCGGGAGCCCCGGACTGCATGAGAATGCTGTTGCCGTCGCGCGACAGCGCGCTGATGGCGGCACCCAAGGCGATCTGCACGCCGCCGGGGCCCAGGGTCACGCGCTCCACGCTGCTGGTCTGGCTGTCGTAACGATAGCCGTCGGTGGCGACGTTGGTGTCGTCGGCGACCAGCCCTTCGTACGCGTTGAGCGCGACGAACCGGCCGTCGCCGCTGAGCGCGTGGCTCAGCGTCAGCGTTGGAAAATCGGTCAGCTGCGAACCGTCTGCCTTGAGACTCACGCGCTGTGTGCTGCCGGCGGCGGGCTTGCGCAGCAGCAGGTCCCAGAAGTTGTTCGTATCGCCGGCGACCAGGTTGTTGGCCCAGGTATAGAACACGACGGCACTGCCATCGGCGGAAATCTGCGGTTCATAGCTGCTGTTGTTGCCGATGCGGCCGTCGACGCTGACCGAGATCAGCTCGAACTGGCCGGTCTGGCGGTCGAGACGATAGATGTCCCGCACTCCGTTCGTGTCGTTCGCGTCGAACGCGGCATAACTGTCGAACACGACATGGCGGCCGTCGGCACTGAGCTGCGCGTTCGCGCTGTCGGCCATGGCAGCGACGCCACCGACCTGCGTCAGCAGTGTCGTGGTGCCGGCGACGCGGTCGCGCAGGTAGATCTGGCGCCGGCCCTGGTTCGACACGGCGACGAGGCCCGGCGCATCGCTGTCGAACGCGATGTAGCGGCCGTCGTCGCTGGCCGCGCCGATCGTGCCCACGTTGCCCTGCGCTTCGGCGCCGCCCGCGCCGACACTGACGCGCTCGACGCTGCCGGTCGTGGCGTCATGGAGGAACAGGTCGGCGCCGCGGTTCGTGTCGCCGGCGACGAGGTTGCTGGCCGTCGAGCTGAACAGCGTATGGCGACCATCCGGCGTCAGCGCGTTGATGCGCCCGACCGGGCCGTTGCCGTCCATCGGCCCGGCGAGCGTGGTGCGGCTGACGAGTTCGATCTCGACGGCAGTGGCAGGATGCGTGGCCGCAACGCAGGCGACGGCGAGTGACATCAGTAATTGATATTTGTGCATAAAGTAAAACATCTATAGGTCGTCGAATGCCCGCTTGCGTGGGGGAAACCGCGTATCAGCGCCGTGGCAGCGAAGCAAGAAAGGCCTCACCGAAGCCCTTGAGCTCGATGCGGTTCTGGTCGATGCGCGCGGCGTAGATGATGCGGCCCTTGATCATGCCGAAGACCAGCGCGCCAATCAGCACGACCGCGCCGAGCAGGGCCGGCGGTCCGCTCGACTGGCTGATCGCGACGCCGATCAGGCCGAACCCCGCGAGCGCAGCCAGCCAGCTGCCGAGGATCACGTTGCGGCGCAGGCCGCGGTGTGCGGTGCACAGCCCAGGACTGACGCTGACGCTCTTGCGAGCGATCAACGCAACGATGATGTAGATCAGGATGCTGATGATCACGAGGATGTACAGCCACGGCGTGTGCCAGTACAGCGTGCGCGGCTTGACCGGCTGTTCCGCATCGGCGTTGCATTTGACGCAGCGCGGCGGCAGATCGCCGCTGGGCGTCATCAGGACGGAATCACCGTGGCGCCAGACCTGCGAGCCGTCGTCCAGTATGACGGGCCGCGCCGTGATGCGCGCCTGCGGCGGCGCGTATGGGTTGCTTTCCTGCACGCCGATTCCCCTGGTCGGACGAAGAAGTCGGCAGTTTATCAGACGCCTGCGGACGCGCTCCCAGGCCCACCCCGGGCCAGTGCAGGTAGACCGTAGTCTGGCCGGAGCCCCTCGGCGCCAGTTTGCGCCGCATTGGCAGCGATCAGGCGCAGTGCGACATAGGCCGCTTTTCGAGAACAGGAAAAATCGGTTGCTCCAAAACGACGCAAGCGGGCTTGGCCCGCGACAGCCGGCCAGGGCGATTCGAAGCGTCGGCGAACCAGTCGCCTCCAGGCTGCCATATTTCGATGAACACCTCGCGGATCCGGTTGCCGCCTTCGTCCGCGTGCGGCCCTTCTCGCGCTCTGCAAATCGCTGTCGCGTTGCCGGGGGCGCGGCTAAGGCGCCACTGTCTCGAATCCATCGCGGAACAGCGTGCCGTCGATCAGGCGCTGCGCGATGAACACATCGGCGAAGCGGTTGTTGAGGTCCACGGGCACGATGTTGTTGGCCGGGCTCGCCAACAGCAGACAGTCGCCTGCGGCGCAAAGATGGAGTATGCGCGAGTACCGGTTGACGTCCGGGGGCAGCAGTGCGTGCACGCGCCCCGTCGTGAGGTCATGCAGTACGACGGTTTCAACGGCCGGTACCTCGTACGGCGGTCGCGGTATGCGGGTCGTGAACGCGACCCGTTTGCCATCGCCCGAAATGGCTGCGGAGTTCTGGGGTACGTAACCGATGTGATTGACGCTGTCGGCGCTGACACACCTTGCCTGTCCGTCGGCCACGTTCCGCACGACCAACCCATCGGCGCTGCCCGCGCAGACGAAATTCTGAGTCTTGAATAAGACCTTGCTGCCGTCGTGTGACGTGCCGATGAACGAGCTGGCGTTCGCGAGTTCCTGATCCGACGGGTCGAGGCTGCGACGATGCACGGTGCCGTCGTCGCGATCGAAGGCGAACACATCGGTCACGCCGTTGGTGTCGCCGGCAACGAGGTTGCTCGACGAATCAGAAAAGTATACCCAGCGGCCATCACCGCTGACGCGGGCGTTCAGCGCGATGCCGTTCGCCGTTCCGCTCGGCGGCCGATTCACCAGCGTGGTCGTGCCGTCCGGAAGGTTGCGCGCGAAAACACCGCCCGCTGCTGGCGTCGTGACGCCGAAATTGGTGGCTGCACTATGGAATGCCACGACATTGCCGTCGGCGGAAATGCTCGCGTCGCGGCAGTGTCCATTGGACGCAATGCCATCGGATCCGGCGCTGACCAGTTCGAGCTGCCCGCCGATACGGTCGTAGCGGTAGATCTGCACCGTAGTGCCGGTCGTCTGCGGCACCAGCGCGCCGCAACTCTGGAACACGACGTAGCGGCCATCCGGCGTGATGCTCGGCTCGCGGCTTGCACAGGTTGACGGATCCCCGGCCGTCGTCACGCTGAGACGCTGCGTCGTGCCGAGCACGCGGTCACGCAGGAATACGTCGGGTACGCCGTTGATGTCGCCGGTAACGAGATTTTCCGCCAACGAGTCAAAGACGACGTAGCGGCCGTCGTCGCTGGCACCGGCGACCAGGCCGCCGCTGTCGCCATTGGCGGCGGCGACGGGATCGGGCAGCGGGCGGCTAACGCGCATGCCGCCGTCGGCACCGATCTCGCTGCGAAAGAAATCACTGAAATAGTTCTGGTCGCTGTCCGTCAGCGCGCGGGTATACGTGCTGCAGTAGGCGACCGCGCCGTTGCCGGACAGTCCGCAGTCCGGAATTTCGTCATAGGCGTGGAAGCCTCCGGGACGAACCTTTACCGGGCTGATCATTCCGGTGGAAATGTCCCGCACGTAGCTGCGACGGTAGTTGAGCGTCGGGAAGCCAACGAGATCGTCGCCGGTGGATTCCATCAGTACGACATTGCCATCGGACGACAACGCGCGCGCGATCGCCCCGTGCTGCAGCAGCGCGCCGCCGGGACCGCGGGTGACACGGGCGCTCTGGTTCGTGACCCGGTCGTAGCGGAAGCCATCGGTGAAAGAACCGTTGTCGTCAGGGTCGATCGCCATGTCAGTGTTGAACAGTACATAGCGGCCATCGGCCGATAGGGCGTTGCCGCTTGCCAGGTCGTGCATCGCGCCGAACTGGCCGCCGCCCGGCCTGATACTCGCATTGACGTTGACATTGCCGACGGTGTCGCGGAGCACGATGTCGTGCGCGAAGTTCACGTCGCCGGCGAAGAGATTCGAGGCAAATGTGCGGAATGCGACGTAGCGTCCGTCCGCCGAGATGCGCGCATCGTCCGAGCCGAAGTCGCCGATTTCGCCGTTCTCGGCTACCGAAATGAGGTCGAGCGTACCGCCGACGCGGTCATAACGATAGACGTCGTTGGACAGATTGAAGTCGTTCTCGACGAGCGGGTCGTAGCTGATGAATACGACATATCGGCCGTCGGCGCTGATCTGCGGCGCGTAGCCACCGGTCGTGCTGCCGCTGCCGTCGAGGCCGCGGCTGACCAGGGTGGTCGTCTGGGTGAGGCGATCGCGCAGGTAGATCTGCCAGGTGCCGTGCGTATCGGACGCGACGAGGTTGGTCGCGCGCGACTCGAACACGATATGGCGCGCATCGGCCGACAGGTCAGCCTTCAGCAGGGTGTCCGCATTCGCCTGCACATTGCCACTGCCGAGGTTGACGCGCTCGATACTGCCCTCCTGATGGTCGTAGAGAAACAGGTCGGTGGACAGGTTGGTGTCGCCGGCAATCAGATTGCTGGCGTCGGAGAAGAAAAGCGCATGGCGGCCATCGTCGCTGATACCGGTGGTGCCGCTGCTGTCCGAGTTCGTGTCCATCGGTACGGCGACGGACGTCCGGCTGACGATCGACAGGTCCACGGCAGCCGCCGGCAATGCGGTCGCGGCCAGGCAGGCAAGAACTATCCGGTGCAGGGTGATAGGGAGCATGGTGCTGTCCCGCGGGCAGAATGGTCGCGCCTATCATGCGGCATTTGGCCAGCAACTACGCGAAACTGTTGTGCAAGAGTGCCCGGGTCGAAGGCCGCCGGAGTGCGGCGTCGATGTGCTCGCCGCGGCGAAGCATGAAGAGCCGACGGCGCCGCGCCCGCGCAGCGCCGTCGGTAAACCAGCCCGCGAGTTCTACGGTCCGGATCAGGACGCCAGCGCGAGATCGTCGAGCATGGCCTTGAGGAAGCGCGCCGCTTCGCCACCGGTCGCGGCGCGGTGATCGAAGGTCAGCGACAGCGGCATCAGGCGGTGCGTTTCGACGCCGCCCATCACGGGCACGAGCTCGAAGCGCAGCTTGCCCGCCGCGACGATGGCGACACACGGCGGCACCACCACGGGCGTGGCGTAGCGGCCGGCGAACACACCGAAGTTGGAAAGGGAAATCGTATACCCTTTCAATTCTTCCGCCGGGATCGAACGGTTGCGCACCGAGTCGCGCAAGCGGTTGATGGCCTGGCGCAGTCCGGCCGCGTCGAGTACGTCGGCGTTGCGCAGCGCCGGCACGAACAGGCCGTCCTCGGTACCGACCGCGATGCCGACATCGACATGCGGATGCATGGTGCGGGTCAGGTTGTCGCCGTCGAACCAGGCGTTGAGCGCCGGCACTGCTTTACAGGCGCGCACCAGCGCGCGGATCAGGCGGCCGGTGATGTCGTTGCCGGGCAGCCAGGCATGCAGGTCGGCGTCGTCGCACAGCGTGGTCGGCACGACCTTGGCATGCGCGTCGGCCATCACGCGCGCCATGTTGCGGCGCACGCCCTTGAGCTGTTCGGGCTGGCCCAGCGCAGCCGGTGCGCCCGGCGGCGCCGTACGCATGGGCTGGCCCGAGGCGGAGACGGCGGTGCGCTGCGGCGCGGGAGCCACTGCCGGGGTTGCCGTTGCCGGGGTTGGCGTCGTCGCGGGAGCCGCTGCCGCGGCGACGGGCGCAGGCGCCGCGGGCGCGCTGCCGACGCGTGCCGTGCCCTTGCTCGCGGCGTCCTTGACGTCGTTCATCGTGACCACGCTGCCGGCGCCGCTAGGCGCGACGCGCGCGAGATCCACGCCGAGCTTCTTGGCCAGCGCGCGTACCGCCGGCATGGCCTTGACGCCGCCGACCGACACGACCTGCTCGGATACCACGCGGTCGCTCGCTTCCATCGCGCCGACCACAGTGCCCGCGTCTTCGCGCGGCTTGGGCTGGCCGCTGGCGATCTCGCCGCCGTTGTCCGACGCGACCACCTGACTGTCGCCGGCCTGTGGCGTGGGTTCGCCCGCTCCCTTGGGCAGCGCGGGTTCCGCCGTCCTGGCGGGCGGACCATGGTGATGCCCGGTGTCCTGCGCATCGGCGCGCTGCGGCAGGCTGGCATCGAGTTCGATCTCGACCAGCGCCGCGCCGGTGACGATGACGTCGCCGTTGGCGCCGTGCAGCTTGACCACCTTGCCGGAATACGGCGACGGCACCTCGACCACGGCCTTGGCCGTTTCCATCGATACCAGCGGTGCATCCAGGCGCACGATGTCGCCGTGCTTGACCGCCCATTCGACGATGGTGGCGTCGGGCAGGCCCTCGCCGAGATCGGGCAGGAAAAATGTCTTGATCGTGCTCATGCGTCGCCTCGCTCCCGTTCCATAGACAGATCGCGCGCAGGCAGCCAGCCCTGCGCACCGCATTCGTTCTCAACCCAGTACCAGCCGCCGGCCTCTTCGATCAGGCGCACGCGCTCGCCAGCGACCGCATCCAGTTCCTGCGCGGTGTAGTCGCGCACGGCGGTCGCTGTCGCGGCGTCGGCCGTGTCGAGCCAGCGCTCGTGCACCCAGCCGCTGCGTCCGCCTGCGTCGGTGGCCCAGACGAACTGCGGCCATTCGGTGTCACGCGCGCCGAGCGACAGCGTCTCGCCGCGGGCGAAGCGCAGAGGATCGGTGTACTGGCTGCGATAGTCGCGCAGCAGGGTCGCGATCATCTCAGCTCGCCGCAAGCGTGCGCCTGACCGCCGCGACGATGCGCTCGACGCTCGGCAGGTATTTCATTTCCAGCCGGAACAGCGGGATGTGCGTGTCGTAGCCGGTGACGCGCTCGACCGGCGCGACGAGGTCGTACATCGCGTGCTCGGCCAGGCGCGCCGACACTTCGGCGCCGAAGCCGGCGGTGCGCGGCGCCTCGTGCACGATGACGCAGCGGCCGGTCTTCTTCACCGATTCGTGGATGGTGTCGAAATCCAATGGCTTGAGCGTGGCCACGTCGATGACTTCGGCGCTGATGCCTTCCTTCGCCAGGGCGTCGGCGGCTTCCAGCGTTTCCTTGACCTGCGCGCCCCAGGTCACGAGCGTCACGTCGGAGCCGTCGCGCAGCACGAAGCAGACGTCCAGCGGCAGCGCCTCGCCGTCGTCGGCGACTTCTTCCTTGTACTGGCGATAGATGCGCTTGGGCTCGAAGAAGATCACCGGATCCGGATCGCGGATCGCGGCGAGCAGCAGGCCGTAGGCGCGCGACGGCGAGGACGGCATGACCACGCGCAGCCCGGGCACATTGGTAAAGATGGATTCGTTCGCTTCCGAATGGTGCTCCGGCGCGCGGATGCCGCCGCCCCAGGGAATGCGCAGCACCATCGGGCAGGTCAGGCGCCCGCGTGTGCGCGTGCGGAAGCGCGCCGCGTGGCAGACGATGTGGTCGACCATCGGATAGACGAAGCCGTCGAACTGCGCCTCGGCGATCGGCTTCATGCCCTGCGCGGCCATGCCGACGGCGACGCCGGCGATCGTGGTCTCGTCCAGCGGCGTATCGAGCACCCGTACGGGACCGAACTTCTCGCTGAGTCCCGCCGTGGCTCGGAACACGCCGCCGTTGATGCCGACGTCCTCGCCGAGCACGACGACGGACGGGTCCTTGGCCATCTCATGGGCCATGGCCATGGTCAGGGCTTCGATCAGAGTGATTTGCGCCATTGCAACCGGCTCCCGCAAAAAGGGTAAGTGTGCTTTTTTCTCCCTCTCCCCCGCGTTGGCGCGGGCGAGAGGGTCGGGGTGAGCGGGGAGAAGCAGTTACGATCCTCGGCGTTCGCTTGTCGCGGCGTTGCCGCAAACCCTGTGCGGTCGCGAGAGCCGTTCGCTGAGCTTCGCAGGCGTTTCGCCCCCCTCACCCAATCCTCTCCCCCAGGCGCAACGCGCGAGCGGGAGAGGGCTCTACGTCACTCAATGCTTCGCCGCGCGCGCCTGCTCCAGCGCGAGCACCTGCGCACGCTGTTCCTGCAGGTCGACCGGCAGCTCCGCATAGACGAAATCGAACATCGCTTCGACCGGCTGAACCTTGGTCTCGAGATAGGCGTTGACCTCGACGTCGACGAGCTTCTCGCACTCGGTCTTCCAGGCTTCCTCGTGCTTGTCGCTCCACGCCTTCTGCGCGACCAGATAGGCGCGCAGGCGCTTGAGCGGTTCGCGTCCCCAGGCCTCCTTGACCTCGCCGTCGGGGCGGTAGCGGCGCGCGTCGTCGGCCGTGGTGTGGTCCGACAGACGATACGTGACCGCCTCGATGACCATGCCGCCGTGACCGTGGCGGGCGCGCTTGATCGCGTAGTCCATGGCCGTGCGCATCGCGATGATGTCGTTGCCGTCGACCTGCAGACATTCCAGGCCCGCGGCGATGCCTTTCTGCGCCAGCGTCTTGGCGCCGGTCTGGGCCGAGCGCGGCACCGAGATCGCCCACTGGTTGTTCACGATCACGCTCACGTACGGCAGCGTCTGCGCGCCGGCCATGTTGATCGCCGCATAGAAGTCGGTCTTGGACGAGCCGCCGTCGCCGACCACGCTGACCGCGACGCGCGGTTCCTGGCGGATCTTGAACGCGAGCGCCGCGCCGGCCGCGTGCAGGCACTGCGTCGCGATCGGCACGCACCACGGAAAATCGTGGGCCGGCCCGGAGAAATCGTTGCCGCGTTCGTCGCCGCCCCAGTACATCAGCACTTCGCGCGGCTTCACGCCGCGTACGAACTGCGCACCGTATTCGCGGTACATCGGCGCGAACACGTCGTCGACGTGCATGGCCGAACCGATCGCGACATGCGCGGCTTCGTGGCCGAGGCAGGACGCGTAGGTGCCGAGTTTGCCGGTGCGCTGCAGCGCGACCGCCTTGCTGTCGAACACGCGGACGAAACTCATGGTCTTGTACAGCTCGACCAGTTGCTTGGTGTCGCGCGCGAACTCGGGCAGGTCGTTGCGGACGAGCTTGCCTTCCGCATCCAGGTATTGCAGGTATTCGATTTCAAAGCTGGCGGCAATAGACACGAAAGCCTCCGCAAAAGGGTGCAAAGCGTGCATACGGCAGCACGCCGACGGCGGAAACGCGGTGGCGCAGGGCTACCGGCGTCGATGACCAGCGCGCGCGCAGATCCAGTGCTGCAGCGGATCGCGCCGGTCGAGGGGCTGCCTTGATAGCAAGGCAACCGTAGCGAAGCAAGTTCGGGCGCAGCATTTACCGCTCCCGCTTTTCTGCGTCCGCTGAGTTGCCATCATAGCCGGGCCGGTGGTTAGGATGGCGTATGCTTGTCCGGATATCTCTGGGCCAGAACGACCGTGACCGATACGATCAAGCGCGAACTCGAAGCCGGCATTACGACTGACCTGACCGACCGGATCAGTTACGGCGGCTACCTGCAGCTCGATACGCTGCTGTCGGCGCAACTGCCGCTGTCGCAGCCGGAGCACCACGACGAACTGCTGTTCATCATCCAGCACCAGACGTCGGAATTGTGGATGAAGCTCATCATCCACGAGCTCAAGGCGGCGATCGCGAATCTGGCCGCCGACGACATCGATCCGTGCCTGAAGATCCTTGCCCGCGTCAAGCAGATCCAGCGCCAGCTGTTCGAGCAGTGGGCCGTGCTGGAAACGCTGACGCCGTCGGAATACCTGCAGTTCCGTCATGTGCTCGGCCCCGCCTCGGGCTTCCAGTCGCACCAGTACCGCACCATCGAATTCCTGCTCGGCAACAAGAACGCCGACATGATCGCCGTGTTCGCCCACGCACCGGCGCAGCAGGAATCCTTGCGCGCCGTGCTGCATTCGCCAAGCCTCTACGACGAGTTCCTGCGTCATCTGGCGCGCCAGGGCCACGGCGTACCGCAGGTCTGCATCGGGCGCGACTGGTCGCAGCCCTACGAACGTCACCCCGAACTCATCGACGTGTTCCGCCGCATCTACGAGAACACCGACCAGTACTGGTCGGCCTATCACCTGTGCGAACAGTTCGTCGACCTGGAGGAGAGCTTCCAGCTCTGGCGTTTCCGCCACATGAAAACCGTCGAGCGCATCATCGGCTTCCGGCGCGGCACCGGCGGATCGTCCGGCGTGGCGTTTCTCAAACGCGCGTTGGAACTGACGTTCTTTCCAGAATTGTTCGAGGTCCGCACGGTCATCGGCACCTGACGCGGGGGCCGGCATGGCGCAGCGGCGGCCTTGCAGGCGTTGCCGTGGTGCGGCTCCGGCAACGCGCCGTCGGCTTCACCGGACGCACTTATGTCGCGCTGCAGCAAAGTACCGGTTTGACTTGGCCTAGGCGCAGCGGTTAAAGATTTGGCTCTTTCGTCGTGCCGCCAAGCGGTTCCGCGACTCTCTTTCCACCCAAATCGCAGGGGACCCACCGCATGAGCGGTTACGCCACCACGGGCGAGCAGCCCGCGCCGCCCGAATTTCCACAATTCATGGGGCATCCGAAGCCGCTGTGGATGCTGTTCATGTCCGAGTTCTGGGAGCGCTTCGCGTTCTACGGCATACGCTGGGCGCTGGTGCTGTACATCGTCGCGCAGTTCCACGACGGCAATGCCGCCGGCCAGGCCGCGGCCAATCTGACCTACGGTTCCTACCTCGCCCTGGTCTACGCCGGCGCCATCGGCGGCGGCTATGTGGCGGACCGCATCCTCGGCTACCAGCGCTCCATCCTCGTCGGCGCCGTGTTCATGGCGGCCGGGCTGTTCATGATTTCCATTCCGAACCAGGAAATCTTCAAGCTGGGCCTGGCGACGATCATCGTCGGCAACGGCATGTTCAAGCCGAACATCTCGACCATGGTCGGCAAGCTGTACGCGCTCAACGACCTGCGTCGTGATTCGGGCTTCACCATCTTCTACATGGGCATCAACGTCGGCGGCTTCGTCGCGCCGATCATCACCCAGCTACTGGCCGAGAACGTGTTCGGCACCGGCGGCATGCCCTCGTACAAGGTCGTGTTCATCGCGTCGGGCATCGGCATGCTGCTGTCGCTGGTGTGGTTCTACTTCGGTCGCGCCCAGCTCAAAGGCATCGGTGCGCCGCTGCCGGAAGCGGCGGGGCGCGAGCGCGTGGTCTACGTGATCATCGGTTCGATCGTGGTGATTCCGGTCGCGTACTTCCTGCTCGCGCTCGGCGCCCAAGCCTTGCAGTGGGTGCTCACCGCGATGTTTGCCGCGCTGGCCGTGACGCTGCTGATCGAGGGTGTGAAGAATGGCGCCGTCGCGCGCGACAAGACCATCGCGATGCTGATCATCTTCGCCTTCAACATCCTGTTCTGGATGTTCTTCGAGCAGGCCGGCAGCTCGTTCACCTTCCTCGCCGAAAGCATCGTCGAGCGCGACCTCGGCTGGATGACGTTCCCGACCGCCTGGTTCCAGAGCGTCAACTCGCTGGCCATCATCGCGCTGGCGCCGCTGGTCGCCTGGATCTGGGTGGCGATGAAGAACAGCAATCCGATCATCCCTCGCAAGTTCGCCCTGGGCCTGATCTTCAACGGCCTGGCCTTCCTGCTGCTGATGTATGCCCTGACTCACCTGGTCGACAGCAACAGCAAGATTCCGTTCTGGACCCTGTTCATGGTTTACGTGATCCAGTCCGTGGGCGAGCTGTGCCTGTCGCCGATCGGCCTGTCCATGGTGACCAAGCTCGCGCCGGTGCGGTTGGTCGGCTTCGGCATGGGCGGCTGGTTCCTTTCCACCGGCATCGGCAACAACCTGTCGGGCATCTTCGCCGGGCACGTCAGCGGCGATTCGGGCATGAGCGTGGGCTCGGCGCTGTCGGGCTATACCTTCGGCTTCTATGCGCTGGTCGGTGCCGGCGTACTGCTGTTCGTGGTCGCGCCGCTGATCAACCGGCTGATGCACGGCGTGCGGTAGCACAGCCGTCGCTCTCCGTTCGCGCGGATGAGCACTGCTGCCGGACCGGCCACCGCCTGCCGGCGAGTGACCGGTCTGCGCTGCGGACTGTGCCGCCACTGTAAATTCTGGACAAAGCCACGGCCCGTCATTCCGGGCCGTGGCGTTTTTTTGCGAGGTGACCACGCATGACCGTAACGACGACTCCCGCGGCGTTCCAGCCGCCGCCGCCCGGCGAATTCATCGGCCATCCGCGTCCGCTGTGGATGCTGTTCGGCGCGGAATTCTGGGAACGCTTCGCCTACTACGGCATGCGCGCGCTACTCGCGGTCTACGTGGCCACGACCTTCTTCAGCCTGCTGCCGGAAGGTGAGGCCAAGGCCGCCGCGAGCCTGACCTATGGCGCCTACACCGCGCTGATCTACGCGACCGGCCTGTTTGGCGGCTTCGTCGCCGACCGCTACCTGGGCTACCGGCCGTCGATCATGCTCGGCGGCGCGTTCATGGCCGTGGGCCTGTTCCTGCTGTTGATTCCGGAACTGCCGTGGTTCCTCGCCGGACTCGCGATCATCGTCGTCGGCAACGGCCTGTTCAAACCCAACATTTCCACGCTGGTCGGCAAGCTCTACGCGCCCGGCGACGCGCGCCGCGATTCGGGCTTCACGATCTTCTACATGGGCATCAACGCCGGCGGCGCGCTCGCGCCCTGGGTCTGCGGCACCATCATCGGCGCCACCTATGGCTACAAGTGGGGCTTCCTCTGCGCCGGCATAGGAATGATCCTCGGACTGATCATGTTCCATTGGCTGCGCGGCTGGCTCGGTCACATCGGCGAGTCGCCTGCGCCCGCGCAGAACCTCAAGCGCGTCGCCATCGTCGCGCTGGGCTGCATCGCCTGCGTGCCGGTCGCCTACCTGCTGCTGAGCCGGGCCAATCTGGTCGGCTACATCCTGCTGCTGATGTTCGCCGTGCTGACCTGCTATTTCATCGGTAGCAGCATCAAGAGCGGCGATCGCATCCAGCTGCACCGCTATATCGCGATGCTGCTGCTGTTCCTCGCCAAGATCCTGTTCTGGGGCATGTTCGAGCAGGCCGGCTCGAGCCTGAACTTCTTCGCCAAGGACCACGTCAATTCGCCGTTCGACTTCACCCTGTTCCAGTCCTTCAATCCGGTCTTCATCCTGCTGCTCGGCCCGGTTTTCGCCTGGCTCTGGCCCAAGCTCGAAAACAGCAACCTCAATCCCTCCGTGCCGCGCAAGTTCGCCATCGCGCTGATCCTCGTCGCAATCGGCTTCACCACGCTGCTGCTGAGCATCAAATACCTCGACGACGGTACCGGCCATATCCCGTGGCTGATGCTGGCCCTGGTCTACGCCTTCAACACCATGGGCGAGCTGTGCCTGTCGCCGATCGGCCTGTCGATGGTCAGCAAGCTCGCCGCGCCGAAAGAGACCGGCATGGCCATGGGCGCGTGGTTCCTGTGCTCGGCCATGGGCAACTGGGTCGCCGGGAAGACCGCATCCCTCGCCGTCGCCGCCAACGCCGGCATTTCGGGATACGTGGAAACCTATACCTTCATCGCCTACGCCGGCTTCGGCATGGGCGCGGCCTTCCTGATCTTCGCGCCGTTCATCAACCGGCTGATGCATGGGGTGCGGTGAGGGGCGGTTTGGCCGGCGGCAACGACCGGGAACCGAGTGATGGATTCAGCGGTGCGTGTCGCTGCGCCCTTGCGCCTGCCGTTCCGTCAGCGCATGTGACTCGTGCCAGCGCCGCAGTACTTCTGCCGCAATACCCGCCGTTTCCCGCAATGCAGGCGGACGCGGTTCGATCGCGGCCTGGCCGAGTACACGCAGCTGTCCGGCCTCGATCAGCGCGCGATGGAAGCGGCCGAGTTTTCCGGTCGCTGCCTGCGGCAGCCAGGTGCTGACCGGTACGCCGACGGCGCAGGCTTCCGACAGCATGTTCACCGAATCCGGCGTCACGAAGATCGACTGCGCGTGCGCAAGGAAGCCGGCGTAGGGATTCGGACCGTCGTCGGGTCCGGCCCAGAACACGCCGGGGAATTTGGCGAAGGCGCTGCGCAGGAACGCGGTCAGCGGCGCGGGCGTACGGCGCGAGGTGCTGACGAGAAAACTGCCGCCGTGCGCGGCGTGCTTGTTTGCCAGCGCTTCGACCAGCGCGACGCAATACTGCGTATCGACGGCGACGTCGCGATGATTCGCGCCGATCAGCACCGTACGGCGTGGCGAGGGCAGGTGGGCGAGATCGGGAAAGGCCGCGGCGCCGTCGGCGAGCCAGTCTGCGTCGATGGGGTTGAGCGAGCCCAGTGGGGTGAGGACATTCGGGCCGGTCAGGCCGTCGTGTTGCGGCGCGATGACGAGGTCGTACTCCGAGGGATCGATCCGCGGGTCGAGGATCTGCACCGCATATGTGTGTCCGTCGCTCCAGCGGCGCAGTGCGCGGGTGAACAGGGCGGCGCTGCGGCCGCAGCCGATGGCCAGCGCGGGCCAGGGCGGAGCGAACTGCCGCCGCTGCGTGGCCGGCAAGGCCAGGCGTGCGCCGACGAGCAGGCGCGGTGCCAGCCAGGACCAGGGTGCTGCGGGTTCCAGTTGCCAGGCGCGGGTCGGCAATCCCAGGTGCCCGGCCAGGGCCAGCGCCTGGCGTTCGTTGCCGGCGGCGCCGTCGGTGATCACCCAGCAGGTGGTGGCTGTTTCCGGCATGATCCGTATCTGCAACACGTTGCGCGCATTGTAGAGCGCGGTTCACCAATCTGTTTTCGCCGGGCACAATGACCGGCCCCCTTTCCCTCTCTAGACTGCGCCCCCCGAGGAAGCTCTGAACAAGTCGATATCTGCTTTTGATTCCGGAGCCCCCTTGAGTCAAGGGGGCGGCCAAATGCCTGCGCAGCAGGCATTTGGCGGGGTTGTGGAGATCTGGTGCCGAGTACAAAAGCGATGGTGCCAGGACTTGTTCAGAGGCTTCCTAAGGATAGCCGCGGTCGTCTGCCAGGAAGATCCATGTCGCATTCTCCGATCGATGCCGCCGCGCTTGACCAGCTGTTCGCCCACGCCCGCA
The DNA here is from genome assembly GCF_032229445.1 of Tahibacter sp. Taxonomy (NCBI): domain Bacteria; kingdom Pseudomonadati; phylum Pseudomonadota; class Gammaproteobacteria; order Lysobacterales; family Rhodanobacteraceae; genus Tahibacter; species Tahibacter sp. The sequence continues at coordinate 6,954 of NZ_JAVTWC010000120.1, read as the reverse complement.
CGTTCCGCGGGTCCGACAAGGCCTGGCTCGACACGCCGGTCACCGACGCTCAACTGGTGCAGTTGTACGACCTGGCCAAGCTCGCGCCGACCAGCGCGAACTGCTCGCCGGCGCGCATCGTGTTCATCCGTTCGCCGGAAGCCAAGGCCTTGCTGCGCCGCACGCTCGACGGCGGCAATGTGGACCAGACCATGGCCGCGCCGGTCACCGCGCTGATCGGCAGCGACTACGCGTTCTATGAACATATGGATTTGTTGTTCCCTGATACCGGCGCACGCTCGTGGTTCGAGGGTAAACCTGACGTTATCCACAACACCGCATTCCGCAACGCGTCGCTGCAGGGCGGTTATCTTATTCTGGCCGCGCGCTCGCTCGGCCTGGACTGTGGACCGATGTCGGGATTCAACAACGCACTGGCTGATGAACTGTTTTTTGCGGGTACCCAGGTCAAGTCGAATTTCCTGGTCAACATCGGGTACGGCAATCCCGAGGTATTGAAACCGCGCAACCCGCGCTTCACCTTCGACCAGGCTTGTCGCATAGCTTGAACGCGTAAGCAGTCCCCACCTACCCCCGGAGGTTCCCCATGTTCCGCAAGCTCGCTCTCGCTACCGCCCTCGTCGCCGCCTCGTTCACTGCGGCCGCTGCCGACAAATACGAATTCGACGGCAACCACACCAATGTCGTGTTCTCGTGGACGCATTTCGGTCTGTCCAACCCGTCGGCGCGTTTCGCCAAGGTCGAGGGCGAAGTGATGCTCGATACGGCGGACCTGACCAAGTCGTCGGTCAACGTGACCATTCCGGTCGACAGCCTGCGCACCGACGTGCCGAAGTTCGACGAGCACTTGCGCAGCGGCGATTTCTTCGACCTGGCCAAGTTCCCGACCGCCACCTTCAAGAGCACCAAGGTCGAGAAGGCCGGCGACAACAAGCTCAAGGTCACCGGCGACCTGACCATCCACGGCGTGACGAAGTCCACCGTACTCGACGTCACCGTCAACAAGATCGGCGACCACCCGATGGCCAAGAAGCCGGCCGCCGGTTTCGATGCCGTCACCACCGTCAAGCGTTCCGACTTCGGCATGGGCAACTACGTGCCAAACGTTAGCGATGAAGTGAAGATCCACATCACGACCGAAACGCTGAAGGCCGGCGAGGCCAAGAAGGCGGGTTGATGCAACACGGCGGCGCGCCGGGATGACAGGCGCGCTGCCGCTTTTTGTAGACGAACAAAGGCCCCGCAAGCGGGGCCTTTGTTCGTTTCAGGGTGCAGCTCAAGCATCAGTCATTGAGCCACGGCACGGGCGTCGCCTTGGTCCAGTCGCTGGCGCAGACCGCGGTGCTGAGCAGGTTGTACAACTCCTGGTAGCGCTTCGGGTTGCCTGCGCAACTGGTCTTGCCGGTGTTGCACTGTGTGTCCTGCCACTGGTTGAAGGAGATGATCAGGTCCACACCGGCGGAGATCTTGCAGGTGCCGCCGCCGAACTGGACGGCGTAGGCGTAGGTGCCGTTGTCGCCGCCGCTGTGCGCGTTGCCGTCGGTCCAGGCGCCGTTGCGCAGTTCGCCGATGCTTGAGTTGAACGGATCGCCGAGCGCGGGGCCACTGTCGTAGCCGGACGCCTTGAACTTGGCCATGAATTTCAGGTGCGGCAGCATCTGCACGCCAAGCGAACCGGTGGCCGCGCCCTGGCCGGTGGAGCGCATCAGCAGCGGCACTTTTTCCATTTCGCCGTTCCAGTTGAGGCTAGGGCCGGTCTTCGGATTGGCGATGCTGCAGGTGCCGTTGGTCCAGCGGCAGATCGGGCGCTTCATGTCCCAGTAGCTGTTGTAGTAGCCGTTGATGCTGCTGTCCCAGTGACGCGCCTTCGGGCCGCCGAACGGATCGTTGCCTTGTGCATTCAGTGCGGCGGGGCGGGCGAAGATGTTGTCCAGGCCGTTGGAGCCAAAACCGAGTTCCGCTTTCAGGAAGTCATTGAGCAGTGTTCCTTCGGTCGCCTCGGGCTTGCCGACATCGGCCGTGTATGACTTGCCGCTCAGGTGCTCCATCGCCATGCGTACCCACTGCGGGTCGGTGTTGGAGTAGTGGTATTCGCCTTGCGGGTTGGGCAGGCACATCGAGGCGGAGCCGACCAGGGTTTCCTCCAGCGTGATCGGCGGAAGCAGGAAGCCGTCCGGTGCGGCGTAGTTGACGACCGAGGTCATGCCGGCGGCAACGCGTGCGTCCTTGACGTTCTGCACGCCCCACTGCTCGCGCAGGCGGTCTTCCTGCGCAGCCCATTGGCCCTTGGTGGTCAGGCCGCGGATCTGGCCGAGGTTCTGGTCGATCAGCGTTTCGGCGGCGATCGCACTGCTGTTGAGGCCTGCGCGGTGGGCGAAGAAATCGCCGAGGCGAATGTTCTTCCAGCGTGCATCGGCTTTCGGATAGCCCGGCGCTTGCGTCGCCGTGCAGGTGTTGGCCGGATCCGTGCGTTCGTCGGTCGCGTTGAAGTGCATCGGCGGCTCGACATGGCCGGCGACGATCTCATGCAGGCGCTGCGGAATCAGTGCGTTCGGGAAATCGTAGCCGACCAGCGACAGCGCTTCGACGTCGGTATCGGTCCAGCCGTAGTCCTGGGTCTTGAGGTTGGTCGTGCCCTGCTTGAGCTTGGTCAGCGTGGTGCCCGCGACATCCCACGAGGCCAGGCGCAGCGTGTCGCTGTTTTCGCGCAGTGCGGTGACGAAGCCCATGCCGAAGCCGGCGCTGGAGGCATTGGCGAGATCGAGCGAGCGCACCTTGCCGGCCGCGCTGCTCGCGCCGAGCTGGTAGGGATAGCCCTGGCTGCTCAGCGTGAACTGGCGCACCGTGCCGTTGTCGCTGCCGTCCTGGATGACTGCAGCGAAACGATCGGAAGCGAGCGTCTGCAGGCGGAAATCCTGCACATTGTCGATGCCCGTGGAGCCAACCGGCGCCAGCGCGCCGCTGCCGGCGACCGAGAGCACGTCAAGGCCCAGCGCGCCGATGCGGCCGCGCTGCGAACCGATGACGATGCGGCTGGTGCTCAGCGCCGCCATCTGCAGGCGCACGTCGCCGTAGTACGTATTGTCGAGCGTGGTTTCATGCACGCGCGTCAGCGTGCCGTTGTCGGCCACGTCCCAGACGATGAGCTTGGTCACGTCCGGATAGGCCAGGCGCGCGGCGCCGACGACGCGCGCCGTGCCGGGCAGCGCAACGAGGCTGAGATCGCGCAGGGTGCCGCCGTTCTCGGTATCCAGTGCGGTGAACTGGTTGTTCGCTTCGAGCTTGAACGTGCGCATCTGCAGCGTGTCGTTCGCGCGGCGCAGGCCGACGACGATGCGCTGGTCCTTGATCGCGGTGACCAGAACCTCTTTCACTTCGGTCACGCCGAGCAGCGTGTCGGTCACGGCCGGCACGCCGTTCGCGCCGATGCTGTAGGCGTAGACATGCAGCTTGTTCTCGTTGCTGCGCGTGATCAGCACGAAGCGCGTGTCGCCCATGCGCACGAGCTGGAAGTCCTTGACCTGCTCGGGCTGGTGCGCGCCCTGCTCGGTGAAGGTGCCGCTGGCATCCACGCCCCACACGGTGATGCGCAGGTTGCCAAACAGCGTGCGGTGCGCGCTGACGACGCGGTTGGCCGACTGGTTGATCACGCGCAGGTCGACGTCCTGGTGCTTGAGTGCATCCTTGATCGCCCAGCGCGCCGTCGCGTATGACGTCGCCTTGCTGACGCTGCCGAACATGAACGGTGTGTTGTAGTGCATCTCGCCGGCATTCGGCTTGAACGGATCGGTCGCATCGCTGCTGCAGGCCGGGTTGTAGATCTCCTCGGCGTTGCGGCCGTCCTTCATGCCCAGTCCGAGTGCGGCGACGACCTGGCCGTTCCTGGCGATGCCGAGCGAGCCGGCGCCGATGCAGCGCGCCTTCATGAAGTCGAGCACCGCGTTGACGACCGGCAGCGTGGCGTAGTTCGCCCAGCCGTTGATGGGAATCTGGCCCGGCATGTCGGCCTTGATGTCGACCTGCGTCTGGACGCCGCCGGCCGGGAAGAACGACACCTGGTTGGTCACGAGCTTGTCGCCGCTGGCCGGCGATGTATAGATCGCCTGGCTGCCGTCGACCTGCGACAGGCACACCGCCGGTTGATCGACGGTTGCAAGGCAACCCACTTCCGTCGGTTCGCCGCGCAGTTGCCACGAACCGGTCGCGGTGCGGCCTGGTGCGGTCAGGTATTCGGCGCTGAGCACGGTCGATGTGCCGAACGGCACGACACGGTCGGCGCCCATGATGACGAGGTCGCGATTGACGGCGGCCGGTGCGCAGCCGCCGGCCGCATCCTGCTCATAGCCCGTCGCGCAGACGTTGCAGCTGTCGCCGGCATAGCCGGTTGAGCAGCCGCAGACGGCACCCGCTTCGCCGATCTGCACGCTGCCGTTGCTGCCGCAGATGAGTGCGGTTGCCGGCACGTCGCGCACGCAGCGGTATTCGTCAGGATTCGGCGCATCCGGCGAATCCGGATCGACGATGCCATTGATGCCGCTGATGTGTTCCAGGTGCGTGCCGGTTGCGCAGGTCGGTGTGAATGTCGTCGAACCGCCCGGTACCTGCGCATAAGCGCCGGCGGATCCGGTGGCGACCATCAACAGCAGTAGTGCGCGTGTCAGTTCCAAGCGTTTCACGATCTCTCTCCTCGTAGCCCGATTCGCTGCCGGCGGATTGCCGGCGGTCCCGTGGGCATACGGGGAGGCTGGTGCTCAGGGATCACGCGAGAAGAAAATGGCACAGGAGATTCATTGTGGACAGCGCGAAAAGATGTCTCCCTGTTGGCGCGATGCGGTCATGGCCGCACCTCGGCGCGAGCTGCGCACTCGCGCGTCGCCCGGGTCGCGAAGGTTGTGCTGCGCGCGCGGCGTATCCGCCGCGACGTCATGCAGGATTTGAAATCGGGCGGCGGAATTTCAACGGCGTGAGGTGCGCCGCCTGCGCGCGTGCTACCCGGAACGCGGCCCGGGTTCCGGCCGTCTCCACAGCCAGATCGCAACGGCAAGCATGATTGCGGCGACAATGGCCGCCATCCACCAGTGCGGGCTGAATACGAACAGGCCGACGGCGCTGCCAAGCATGGTGATGGTTGCGAAGTACTTGGCGCGTCGGCTCACGGCACCGTCGCGTTCCCAGTCCTGCAGCATCGGTCCGAAGTGCGGGTGATTGCGCATCCAGCCATGCAGGCGCTGGGAGCCGCGCGCCGCGGCGAATGCCGCAAGCAGTATGAACGGGGTCGTCGGCACTACGGGCAGGACGATGCCGATGACCCCCAGCGCGAGTGATATTGCTGCGAGTCCCAGCCAGAGCGCTCGTTCGAGGCGTTTGCTGGCCAGCTTGGGCGAGGGTTCCGACAAGTACGACACCTGTAACGCGGTACGCGGGCGGCGCTGGACTATAGCGTGAAGCGTCGGCTTTGGCCGCGAGACCTGCCGGAACATCGGCAATGCGGCCTCAGCGCCACGTCGTATTCGCACATCCTGCGCCATGGCTTGGCCGATTCGGCAGTCCGACGCGAGCACGCTTAGGTCTACCGCTCGTACAACCGCGAGACCGGATTGCCCGCATGCGTCGGCGCCGCGCCGCGGCATGTCGGCCGGCGGCGATGTCGCATCCTGCCGCGCTCGCGCCGCTATGCGTCAAAGCCGCCCGCGACCCCTGTGGTATAATCCGGCCCCGTCAATTTTCCCTTGCGCAGCAATCGCTTCCGGGCGCTTGCCTACTACTTACGGTCGCCATGTCCAACGCCGACGAACTGAAGAAAGCCGCTCTCGAATATCACCGTCTCGCGCCCGCCGGAAAGATCAAGGTGGTCGCGACCAAGCCCATGTTGACGCAGCGCGATCTCGCGCTCGCGTATTCCCCCGGCGTCGCGGCGGCCTGCGAGGCCATCGTCGAGGATCCCCGCGAAGTTTCCACCGTCACGGCGCGCGGCAATCTCGTCGCGGTCATCACCAACGGTACGGCGGTGCTGGGTCTCGGTCCGATCGGACCGCTCGCCGCCAAGCCGGTCATGGAAGGCAAGGGCGTGCTGTTCCAGAAGTTCGCCGGCATCGACGTGTTCGACATCGAGATCAACGAACTGGACCCGGACAAGCTCGTCGACATCATCGCGAGCCTGGAGCCGACGTTCGGTGGCATCAATCTCGAGGACATCAAGGCGCCGGAATGCTTCACCGTCGAGCGCAAGCTGCGCGAGCGCGTGAAGATCCCGGTGTTCCACGACGACCAGCACGGCACGGCCATCATCGTTGGCGCAGCCGTGATCAACGCGCTCAAGGTCGTCGGCAAGGACATCGGCAAGGTCAAGCTCGCCGCCTCCGGTGCCGGTGCGGCCGGCGTCGCCTGCCTCGACATGCTCGTGCAACTTGGCCTCAAGCCGGACAACATCACCGTCGCCGACCGTTTTGGTGTGGTCTATACCGGCCGCGTCGAGGACATGGACGACGACAAGTCGCGCTATGCGCGTGACACGACAGCGCGAACGCTCGGCGAGATCGTGGCCGGTGCGGACATCTTCCTCGGCCTTTCCGCCGGCGGCGTGCTCAAGCCCGAGATGGTCGCAACGATGGCGGACAGGCCCGTCATCCTTGCGCTCGCGAATCCGAACCCGGAAATTCTGCCCGAGCAGGTGAAGGCCGTACGACCGGACGCGATCATCGCGACGGGGCGTTCGGACTACCCGAACCAGGTCAACAACGCCCTGTGCTTCCCGTACATCTTCCGCGGCGCGCTCGACGTCGGCGCGACGACGATCAACGAGGCCATGAAGGTAGCCTGCGTGCATTCGATCGCCGCGCTCGCCCGGCGCGAAGTCAGCGACGTCGCGGCACGCGCCTACGGCGGCAAGCCGCTGTCGTTCGGCCCCGAATACCTGATCCCGCAGCCGTTCGATCCGCGCCTGCTGGTGGAACT
>NZ_JAVTWC010000119.1:0-30589 GCF_032229445.1 Tahibacter sp. | reverse complement strand
CGCGGCAGAAGCAGGCAATGGAATCGGCAGGGGATCCGCGTCCATCGACGCTATCCAGGCGGCCAGGCACAACACCGCCGTGGCGATGAAGCCCGCGCCGAACAGGATGATCGCCGGCAGGCGCCGCACGACGCGGGCCGAGAGCAGGGGCGTCGGCGATTGCTCCGACCATTCGCGCAGCATCGAGGCGGTGTCCACGATCCTGGCCGGCGCGTCGGCATCCTGCGTCGCACGCCGGTCCGAGTCGTAGCGGCTGCGGCGCTCCGGCGTGCGTATGGAATTCCAGGCACGGTTGATGCGATCAACGAAGACGCCATGCATGCTTTCCGGATTGCGGTCCGGATGCAGCCACCGCACCAGCCAGCGGTAGTGGCTCTTGATCTGGGCAGCATCGGCGTCGGGGCGCACGCCCAGGGTGCGGTAGCTGTCCGCGCCGTCGAAGAAGAACAGGTTCTGCAGTAGCAATCCTGCCGCCGTGCTGAGATCGGCCTGGTCGAGCGAGGTGCTGGCGCTTGCGGCCGCGATGGCCTGTTCGTCACCGGCCGCGATCCGGATCACGTCCAGCACGCCGTCGGGCAGTTCGCGCGTGCGCAGAACGGCAGAGCGACCTGGCGAGCGGAATACGCCCAGCATCAGGTCGACGGCGTCGCTCACGGCGCAGCCCTGTCAGGAGCGGCCGATTCTCTTGGGGATCTTCTCTTCATAGGAATAATAGCCATAGCCGTAGCCTGGACCGTGCGAGCGCGGATCCAGCTTGGTCAGCACCACGCCGAGCACGCGGGCACGTGCCGACATCAGGCGCTTGAGCACGGCACGTCCATAGTCACGCCGAGTGTTTCCGGATTCGACCACCAGAATCGTGCCGCCGGACAAGTTGGCGAGGATGGCCGCGTCGGCAATACCCAGCACGGGTGGCCCATCGATGATGACCTGGTCGAAGGATGCCGCCGCGAGCTGGAGCAGGCTGACCATGCGCGGCCCGGCCAGCAATTCCGCCGGGTTGGGCGGGAGCGGCCCGGAGCACAGGCAGGTAAGGTTCTTCACACGTGTACGGCACAGATACCGCAGCGGGCGGCTGGCGCCGGAAAGATAGTTGCTGAGTCCGGCCTCGTTGGACACCGACAGGAGACGATGCAGGCTCGGGTTGCGCAAGTCCGCATCGATCAGCAATACGCGCTTGCCGAGTTGCGCAAAGTGCATCGAAAGCGTGAGCGCCGTGGTGCTCTTGCCTTCGCCGGGCGTGGAACTCGTGATGAACAGGGTCCGAGGCACACCGGCATCGGTGGAGAACTGCAGCGCCGTGCGCACCGAGCGATAGGATTCGGAGAACACCGAACGCGGATTTTTCAGTTCCGCCAGCGGCGAGCTGTTGTTGATGCGGGGGATCACCCCAAGCACCGCAAGCCCGAGCTGGCGCTCCACGTCTTCCGGGATTTTGACGGTATCGTCGAGGCGCTCGATCATCAGCGCGAGCAGCACACCCGCCGCCAGCCCCACCAGCAGACCGAGGGTCAGGTTGCGTGTCAGGTTGGGGCTGTAGCGGCCGCGCGGCGCACGCGCGCGGTCCACTACGGAAATGTTGTTAGCACCGATGCCGCCGGCGACGCCGATTTCCTTGTAGCGTTGCAGCAGGCCGTCATACAGCTGGCGATTGGTGTCCACTTCCCGCTTTAGGATGTTGTACTTGATGCTGCGTCCCTGCAGGTCGAGGATCTGCAGCTTCAATTGCGACAGGCGCGCAGCGAGCATGGTTTCCGTATTCCGGGCGCTCTCATACTCCGCCTTGACCGACTGCTTGATGCGATTGATCTCGCCGCTCAATTGCTGGTCTACCTCGTCGATCTGCCCCTGGATCTGCATCATGGTCGGGTAGTCGGGCTTGAAGATGCGCAGCTTGTCCTGGTACTGGCTCATGAGTTCGGTGCGGCGGTTCTTGAGCTGGCCGACGATGGCGCTGAGCAGTACTTCCGGCAGTGCATCCGGCGAGGTCTGCTGGGTCCGTTGAAGCTTGGCTTCCGCCTCGATGCGCAGCCGCTGGGACGCCGCCAGGCTTTCGTTGATACGCTGCATCTCCTGCGCCGCGGGGGACTGCTGCTCGTCGACGGTGACGATGCCTTCCTGCTGGGCGAACTCGACGAGTTCCGTCTCCGAAGCCTCCAGTCGCAATTTGAGCTGTTGCAGGCGATCTTCCAGATACTGCTTGGCATAAGCCGAAGCATCGAAGCGCCGGTCGATGTTGGACGCGATGAACGTGTCGGCGATAGCGTTGGCCATCGTGGCCGAGAAGGCGGGTTGCAGACTGTCGAAATGCACACGCACCAGGCGCGAGTTGCGCACGGGTTCCACGCGCATGTTCTGCTGTACGAAGGCCGCCAGCCTGTCCTTGTCGAGCGGCACGTCGGCCGCAGCCCGGGCGGGCTGTCCGCGAAGCATGCCTGTCAGGCGCGACACCGGGCCCGGGGCCAGGCTTTCCCGCACCGACGGCGACACGCTCTCCGGCAACTTAGCCGCTACCCGCTCGGCAAGCGCGCGGGTCTTCAGCAGTTCGTACTGCGTCTGGTAGTAATCGCGACCCAGGCCCTCGCCGGGCGTGACATCGTCCGCCTGGACCACCTTGATCGTCTCGAGGTCGATCTGCAGCGTCGCCGTGGCGCGGTAGACCGACGGGGTGATCATGGTCGCCACCAGCACGACCAGAAGGACCGTGGCCAGTACCGATATCACCAGCCATTTGCGCTTGAGCAGCACATGCCAGTAGGTCAGCAGGCTGGTCTCGGCCACGTCGGGCTCGCCCACATCGCGTACGACGGCGGTCAATGGATGAAGCGGTGCGGGCGAAGGCGGCAAGGCCGCTGGCGCCGGCACGAGCGGGGATGACCGCCGGGCGATGCCACCGGGAGTGTTGCCGGCTTGCGGATTGTTCATGAGTGCCTCACCCCTTCCCGGCCGCAGCGCGCTGACGTGTCTCGTTCACGCGCATGCCGCTCAAAATGGCCGGAACAACGCAAACACGGGAATGGACTCGACAAAGCGGCGCAGCGCCGTTCGCGGACCGGACTGATCCACCACGACGATGTCGTCACCGTAGATCAGCGGATCCTCCATCCTGCCCCCGCGGATCGCCGCAATATCAAAAACCGCCACATTTTTCTGCCCGCCGATCACGCGGAAAATCACGATGCCCTGCGGATTGGCCAAGGGGTCCAGCCCCTCTGACATCGCCAGCGCCTGCAGCAGGCTGGTTTTTCCGGTCAGCGCGTAGATACCCGGCTTGCGTACAGCGCCTTCGACGGTGACGCGCTGGCTGGTGAACTCCTTGACGAAAATGCTGACCTGCGGGTTCTGCATGTATTTTTGTGCAAGACGCGCGGCGATTTCCCGCTCAAGTTCGCTGACCGTCATGCCGCCAGCGGAAATCTCGCCGACCAGGGGCAACGAGATCTTCCCCTGCGTGTTGACTCGCAGGGTGCGCGCCAGCTCTTCCACCTGGAATACATTGATCTCGAGCAGATCGTTGGCGCCGATGCGGTACTCGGAAGCGGCCTTGTATTCGCCTTGTGCATTTATCGTATCCGGGGGCGGCATGGTGCCGACACCCGTGTTGAGTACGGGTCTCGCCTCGTGCGGGCGCACGTTCGGGCTGCCGCAGCCGCCCAGCGTGCACGCGCTGACGAGCATGAACAGGATGCCGGACCAGTTTCGCCACGATGGACGCATCCATCTCATCAACGCCATGGCAGCATCTCCTGCATTCGCTGCCAGCGGCTCTGCGTACGGGCCGGAACTTGCGGCATCGGCACCTCGGAAGGCGACAGGTTCATGAGTATCGCGCGGGGCCGCCCGAACACCAGCATCGCGGCCTGAGTCTCGCCGATGCGCCGGGCCGCCAGATCACGACCTTCGGCAAGGCACGGCGGTCGCTTGCGAATGCCGTGTGAATCAGTGGCCAGCAGGTGGACCAATCCTTCGGTCAACAGACGTTCTCCCCAGTAGCGCGGCCGTTTGCCGAAGCGGCCCGCCAGGGACCCGGACGTGACCTGCATCCACACGCCACGCTGCACGAGCCGCTGCATGACTGAATAATGGGTCTCGATCCAGCTCAGGCGTTCCGGATGCGTAATGACCGGCACGTAGCCGGCCGTCATCAGTTCGAATATCGAGGCCTCGAATCGCGGCGGTGCCACATGGTGGGGCGGCTCGAGCAGGAGATAGCGGGAATCGTTGAGCGTCGGCACGCTGCCGTCACGCAGTCTCGAAATCAGGCCGGGCACCAGATGGGTATCTGCGCCACAAACCAGTCGCAGGTCAATGTCGTGCTCGCTCAGCGCCTGCGCCAGTCGGCGTGTGGCCGCACGAATTCCGTCAGCCGTGTTTTCGTACAGTCCAGGATAGATGTGCGGCGTGCAGGCCGTCACGCGAATGCCGTCGGCGACCGCAGCGCGCGCCATCGCCAACGACGTCGCAAGATCGGCGGAACCATCGTCGATGCCCGGCAACAGGTGGCAGTGCAGATCAATCATGCGGATCCTGAGGCACGGACACGGACCTCGCGCGGTGCGGATAAGCATGCGGCTTGCGCCACAACTGGGCCACGGCGTGTTCGCGCCTGCCACTCCACAGGAAGTGTATGACTATGAACAGCAGGAAGACGAGCACCAGCGGCAGCTCCGGCCACCCCGCGCTGAGCCACAGCTTGGCGGCGCTGCCCGCGGCAATCGACACCACCGCCGTGAGCGCGACGATGCGTTGCGGAGCGTAACCGGCATCGCGCAGCAGGTGATGTATATGGTTGCAATCGGCCTCGAACGGCGAGCGTCCGGCGAGCAGCCGCCGGAATATCAGTACCACGCAATCGATCAGCGGAATGGCGATGACCCAGGGCGCCAGGATGCCTGCGGCGCGGAGTCCGGGGATCCTGGCCAGCTCAAACGCCCCCCAGACGACTGTGAGGCCGAGCAGTGCGCTGCCCGAATTACCCAGGAAAATGCGCGCCGCCTGCTGGCCTCTGAAACGTAGGTTGAGCAGCAGAAATCCGCCGACGCAACCCAGCATCAGCAATAGCTGGCCTGCCAGGCTTGGATCGCCGGCCTGGGCGGCTTCAATGACAAAAAAGGCCAGCGCGATTCCCACCAACGTGCCGGACAATCCATCCGAACCGTCGATCATGTTCACCGCATTGATCACGCCGATCGTCGCAAAGATGCTGAAAGGCAGAGCCCAGGCTCCCAGTTCCAGCAAATTCCCCACGCTGCGTGCATACGTATCACCCAGAAACAGGATTACCGCCGCGAGCGCCTGGAAGAACAGGCGCAGCCGCCAGGGCAGGTTGCGTAGGTCGTCCAGCACGCCGACACCGATGAGCATGGCACCCGCGGCCAGATACGCAAGAAAGCTCATGGATACCGAACTGGCCCCAGCCAATCCGACGACGGCGATCCCAAGCCAGATGGCGATGCCGCCGACGACCGGGGTAGGCGCGCTGTGATCGTGACGTCCCGAGGGCCTGTCCACGAGGCAATACCGGTGGGCCCAGGGCATCAGCAAGCGGGCGATCACCGCCGTCGCCAGGACTCCCGCGAGAGCCAAAATCCATGCAATCAACGTCATGGGACACTCCCTCCGGCGCCATGCCGCATCGCCGCGCTACCGCACTGGACAGTTAAATTAGCACAACTATATATTTCCACGTAAAGAAATATGGTGCTCCGCATCGTAGTGACTTTCTCAGCCGGCGATGTGCATTCGCCGTGACGAATCTCACTGTTCGGAGATGCGGGGCATTGCGCGTTTCGCGGCAGCGCAGCAGGAACCGGTGGCTTGATGCAAGTCTTCGCTGCATGACGCTCGCGTCACTGCGCGGCACGCGTCGCAGCGGACTGGACAGGAGGACGATGGGAACGGTGGAAACTGCCGCTTCTTCCGGTGTGGCAAACCGGATTCGCTCCATACGAACGCATGCAAGGCGCTCCAGGACGGGGATGTGCTTCGGTGGGCAATCCGCGCCTGCATGGGATGGAGGCCGGCAACTACCCAGAAAGGGCCGGCAGAGCACAGCCGCCGGAAATCCGCTGGTACCATCCTTGTCTAGGCGGGACACCGGCAGATCATCGAGTCAGCGGTGCGGGAAGCCGTCGTGGATAACCCTTCGAGCTGAATCGACCGACAGCATCGCAAGGTCAGGCCGGTGGCACCCAGTGCGAGCCAGGTATATCCGCGCGAAACGGCACAACCGCCGCAATTCAAAGAAATTCCACTACGTGGCGTGACGATCGGACAACGCACCCGGGTGTGCGGGGCGCCGGCCACGGCGTGCCGCTGCAGCGGCGCCGATCCAACCGGGACCGTGGCACGATCTATCATGCCGCGATCAAACTACGTATACGCTCGCGCCCTCAGGGCGCAGCGCACTCAGGGGCCATCATGAACGTGCGATCCGTGCCGGCGATTCGCCTGGCTGTGTTTATCCTGCTGGCCGCTACCGCGGCAGGCGCCGCCGAACCGACCCTGGTGACGATCGTCGCCAGCGGCCCGAACCCCAGTGAATTCGGCCAGGGCCTCGCAGTCAGGGCGATGGTGTCCTCGGCCGCGCCGGGCACTCCGGGCGGGACTCTGACCATCGGCGACGGCGTCGACACCTGCACCGCCAGCCTGCCGCAGACGAGCTGTCTGTATAGGCCCACGACCTCCGGCGACAAGACCCTGACGGCGAGCTATTCGGGCGATGCGAATTTCGCTGCCAGCACCTCGCCCGGCGTGGCGCACCACGTCGCCGCCGAAACGTATCCGCGCCGCGTCTCGCTGGCGACGGCCGAGCTCAATGTCGGCACGCCGCCTGGCGTCACCAGCGCGCGTTCCGCCTCGGCCGACCTGCGCTACATCGCGTTCACGTCGACGGCAAGCGGCTTCATCGCCGGCGATACCGGCTTCAGCGACGATGTATTCGTGCTCGATCGCCAGAGCGGCAGCGTCGAGACCGCGAGCAGGGGACTGGGCGGCGCGCACAGCAACGGCGAAAGCAACCAGGAGCGCATATCCGCCGATGGCCGTTTCGTCACTTTCGTATCGAGCGCGAGCAATCTCGTCGCTGGCGACACGAACAACAGCGACGACGTGTTCCGGTATGACCGCCACAGCGGCAGTGTCGACCTCGTGAGCGTGGGCTTGGCCAACGCGCCGGCAAATGCCAGCAGCGTCGAGCCGGTGATTTCCGGTGACGGCCGCTACGTCGCGTTCGCCTCGTACGCAACCAATCTCGTCACTCCGGCGCCCGCCTACCCGGCCCATATCTTCGTACGCGACATGTTGCTCGGCCAGACCCGCCTCGCCAGCGTCGATTCCGACGGCGTCCCGGGCGATGCCCCGTCGAACCGACCCGCGCTGTCCACCGACGGACGCTATGTAGGCTTCGAATCGTCTTCGACCAACCTCGTTGCCGGCGATACCAACGGAACGACCGACCTGTTCGTCCACGCGCTGCAGACCGGCGTCACCGAGCGCGTGAGCGTCAGCAGCAGCGGCACGCAGGCCAACGCCGACAGCACCCACGTGACTTTTTCTTCCGATGGCGCATTTGTCGCGTTTGCTTCGTACGCTGGAAATCTGGTTCCGAACGACACCACCGGCTACGACGTGTTCGTGCGCAACCAGGCGACCGGCAACCTCGTGCGCGCCAGCGTCACGCCCTCGGGTGCCGGCGGCAACGGCTACAGCTACTGGCCTAGCCTGTCGGCCGACGGCCGCGTGGTCGTGTTCGCCTCGAAGGCGAACAACCTCGTCGACGGTGATGGCAACAGCGATCTCGACGTCTTCCGCCGCGACCTGCAGAGCGGGGTCACGACGCGAGTCAGCGTGTCGTCGTCCGGTGTCGGATCCGATGCCGACTCCACGCGTCCCTTCATCTCCCCCGACGGCCGCTACGTGCTGTTCAATTCGGAGGCGTGGAACCTCGATGTGGCGGACCTGAACAATGAAGCCGACCCCTTCCTGCACGACACGCAGAACGCGACGACACAGGCCGCCGTGCGTATCGCCTACGGCACGCAAGGTGCCGGACCCAGCCGGATGGCGCGCATCGACACCACGCCACAGGGCCGCTTCGTGAGCTTCGCCTCGCGCGCCAGCAATCTCGTGCCCGGCGACATCACACCGCTGTACGACGTTTTCCTGAGCAACCTCGACACCGGCGTGACGCAGCGCATCAACGTGACTGCCGACGGCGGCCAGGCCAACAGCGACGGCTATCGCCCGCGCCTGTCGGCGGACGGCCGCTACGTCGGGTTCGATTCCTATGCGACCAATCTCGCCGGCAATGCCGGCGGTGCGTTCGCGCTCGACGCGTTCCTGCGCAACCGCCAGACCGGCACGACGGAACTGGTCAGCGTAAGCAGCAGCGGACAGACCGGCAACAGCCACAGCACCTCATCGCAACCCTCGGCCGATGGCCGTTTCGTAGCGTTCCAGTCGATGGCCAGCAACCTCGCCACCGGCGACAGCAACGGCGTCTACGACATCTTCCTGCGCGACCGCCAGCTGCAGACCACGCAGCGCCTCAGCGTGTCGACGGCGGGCGCGCAGGGCAATGCGAACAGCCTGGGTCCGTCGATGAGCAATGACGCAACCGTCGTCGCTTTCAACTCGCAGGCGTCCACCCTCGTCGCCGGCGACACGAATGCGGTGGAAGACGTGTTCCTGCGTGACGTGGCCGCCGCGACGACGACACTCGTCAGCAAGTCGCCCGCCGGCGCGCCCGGCAACGGCGTGAGCAACGGCGTGGAAATCTCGCCCGACGGCCGCTATCTCGTGTTCCAGTCGGCGGCAAGCAACCTCGTTGCCGGCGACACCAACGGCGTCGCCGACGTCTTCGTCCATGACCTCAGCGCAGCGGTCATGAGCCGCGTCAGCGTATCCTCGGCCGGCACCCAGGGTGACGGCGCCAGCGGCGCCGCCGCGATCTCGACCGATGGCCGCTACGTCGTCTTCAGTTCGGCTGCGACCACGCTCGTCGCCGGCGACAGCAACGGCATGCCCGACACCTTCGTGCACGACCGCCAGACCGGCCGGACGGCGCGGCTCAGCGTCAGCGCCGCAGGTATCGAAGGCAACGGCGTCAGCGACGAGCCGGAAATCGATACCGACGGCCGCACCATCACCTTCTACTCCGACGCCGACAACCTCGTCACCGGCGACAGCAACGGCACGAGCGACGTGTTCCTCGCGCGCAATCCGCTGTTCCTCGAAGCGACGACGACGCAGATCATCGACGTGCTTCCGGCGGGCAGCGTGGTCGGCCAGCCCTACAGCGTCGGCGTGGCCGTAAGCAGCGGCATCGACGTGCCGGCCGGCAGCGTCGGCGTCGGCGACGGAAACACCGGCAGCTGCACGGCGGTGCTCGCCAATGGCACCGGCGCGTGCGCGCTCGCCTCGTCCAGCGCCGGCACACTGACATTGAGCGCGACCTACGCCGGCGGCGCTGGCCATGCGGGCAGCACAGCGTCGCGGACGTATGTCGTAGCGGCGGCATCCACGTCGCTGTCGCTGTCGGCGCCGGCTTCCGCCGTGTCCGGCCAGCCGGTCACGCTGACGGGAATCATCGGCGTCGACGCCCCCGGCGCAGGCACGCCGACCGGCACGGTGGAGTTCCTCGACGGCGGCAGCGTCATTGCCAGCGCGTCGGCAAGCGGCGGTAGCGCGAACGCAGCGGTCACGCTGAACAGCGGCACACATGCGCTCTCGGCACGCTACCTCGGCAACCCCAACTACCTCGCCAGCGCCGTGCCGCCACAGGACGTTTTCGTGCAGCCGGCCGTCGCGCTGCAGGTCACCCTGGACGACAGTCGCGGCTTCGTCGCTGGCGGCAGTGTGCACACGTATACACTGGTCGTGCGTAACAGCGGTCCCGATGCAGCCGACGGTGCCGTGGTTCGTAACGTGCTGCCGACGAACCTCGTCGATGTCAGTTTCACTTGCAGCGTCAACGGCGCGAGCTGCGGCTTCGGCGGCGGCGCGATCATCGAGACGGTGAACCTGCCGCCGAACAGCGAGCGCACCTATGTGATCACCGGCACGGTCGCGCGCGAACCGGAACTGGCGCTGGTCCACAGCGCCACGGTGGAGGCGCCGGCCAACGTCGTGGAAATCGACAGCGCCGACAACAGCACGAGCGATGCGACGGACGTCGGTGTTTTCGCCGACGGGTTTGAGGCGCTGCCGGCCGGCGGATAACGCGCGACAGGCGGCCGATCCGGGCACTGGCAAGCAGCTTCGCGGTATCGCGGGGAGCCGTCCGAACCCCGCGGTGCGCGATCCGGCGGCTCGCCCCGAAACCGCGATGTGAGCCGCCAATCCATTGATTATGAATGATATTTTTGTGAGTCCGCGGCTCGCCGGGAGAGTACGGCGCGCGGCAGGAAAAATATTTCGGAAGGCGTGATCCCTGACCGCACCCGGCTGCGTACGTCTGGGCAAGCCCGAACCGAGGAAGACGACGATGAAGACCCAAGTCCTGCTCTCTGCCCTGCTGCTGGCCCTGAGCGCGACCGCCGCGCACGCGCAGTCGGCCCCCGGCTCCGCCGATCCCGAATACACCTATCGCGTCACGGTCAATGCCGCCGGCGCCTACCGCGTCACCGTGACGAGCTTCAACGGACCGTTCCATTACCGCGACGTGCCGCTGCTGCCGCAAAATTGCAGCGGTAACGCCGGCAGCCCCGTGACGGGCGCCGCCGAGATGCTGCTGTTCGTGCAGCCCTCCGGCCCGATCCACGCCGAGTTCCACGTGCCCATGACTGGCGGCGGCAGTGGCTGCGAAATCGCCGGCGAGTTCGACCTCAAGGCACTCGACCGCCCACCGTCCACCAGCCAGGTCGATCCGGAAATGCCAGGGCAGGGCCAGAAGCCGCGCATGAAGGAACTGCCCGACGGCATCAACGACTTGCGTGCCGCCGATCCGGTGCAGATCGGCCGCAACTTCATCAACTGGGGCGACGTCACCAGCCTGCCCGCTCGGCAAGCCACCTTCCGGCGCAACGGCGTGTGCTACTTCCCCTACCGCTACATCACCCTGAATGCCGGTCCGGGCACTGCCGAAGGCACGTCCAACAGCCTGCGCCGCAACACCATCAACGGACAACTGCTGGCGTTCGACGACCTGCCAGCATTGTCGCCAATGACCGCCACGACGGTGAATGGCCTGATCGGATTGCCCTCGGGTTGGTCGACGATCGTGCTCGAAGCCGACGCGCCGGAATATCTGGCCGAAAGCAGCGAGTTCAACAATGTGCGCAGCGTCGTCGTCAACGTGCAAGGCAGCTGCTACTGAGCGACGCAGCGCCGTCGTAGCCGATCGGACCGATCCATCGGACACGCCGATGCCCCTCTCCCCGACCGGCTCGAGGGAGAGGGCGTCTGCGGGTCCGACGCCTGATTGAATATCTTTCGAGCACTTCAACAGCGGCGCCGCACAACACGTACTGAATCCCATTCCCCTGTTCCCCCGGGGCCGACAGTATTCGGTTGTTTTCGGTCGAGCCCGACCTCACGCGCTATCGCAAACCGCTGATCTTCGCCTGCACTTTCCGGGTGCGCTCATCGTCTGCGCCGTAGGCCGCGACGTTCAGGGCGAGTGCGCGCTGTAGCAGTGCTTCGGCTTCGGCAGCCTGCTGCGGCCGGCGCAATGCCTTGCCCAGCTCGAGCAGGACAGGAGAAAGATTCACATCGTCGGGCTTGAGCCGCGCCTCGTAGTTCCGCAGCGCCTCGCGCAACACCGCTTCGGCTTCCGGCAGGCGGTCCTGCTTGACCAGCACGCCGCCGAGGGACAGCAGGTCCGTACCGACGACGGCATGCCCTTCGCCATACTGCACGCGCTGCGCGGCCAGTGCCTCGCGATACTGCGCCTCGGCGGCGGCGAGCTGTCCGCGCGTCTCCAGCACGCTGCCGAGGTTGTATACCGCGGTCGAACGCCACGGATGCTTGCGGTCGTACAGCGCCAGCGCCTGGCGATAGTAGTTTTCGGCGCTGTCGATCTTGCCCGCGCCCTCGGCGACCCAGCCCAGGTCGCTGAGGTTCATCGCCACCATCGCGTCCTTTTCACCGAGGTGGCGGCGGCGGATGTCCAGCGCCTTGAGCAGCAGCGCTTCGGCCTCGTCGTTCTTGTCCTGCACCTTGAGCGCACGCGCGAGGTTGTTCATGATCGCCGCAGCGAACGGATGATCCGCACCGCGCGTCTGCACCATGCCGGCCAGCGCTTCGCGGTAGTGCGCTTCGGCCTCGCCAAAACGTCCAAGGTTGCGCTCCACGGCGGCGAGACTGGACAGGTCCGTCGCGATATGCGGATGCCCGGCCGGCAGCAGGGCGCGATGGATCTCCAGCGCCTGGTGCAGCAGCGGTTCCGCTCCGGCATAGTCGCCAAGCGAGCGCAGCGCCATGCCGAGGCGGCCGAGGCTGTCGGCCACGTCGATATCGCGAGCGCCCAGAAGGCGACGGCGCATCATCAGCGACTCGCGGAACAGCACTTCGGCGGCTTTGTAGTCAGCGCGTTCGTAGGCGAGCTGGCCGCGATCGCGCAGCGTCGTGGCGACCTCGGGGCTATCACCGTCGTGGCCCTCGCGGTACAACGCCTCGGCCTGCCGCAGCAGCTGTTCGGCCTCGTCGAACTGGTCCTGCTCGCCGAGCTGCACGCCGAGCGCTCGCAGCGCCGCGGCGCGCACCCCGGCGGGGAATTCCGGATGCGCCTGCACGAGATCGCGCGCACGTATGAGCAGGCGGTGCGCCTCATCGTACTGACCAAGCTGGTAGTAGGTCGCGCCGACCGTGGTCAGCAGTTCCGTCTGCACCTCGGGCTGACCGGCAAGCTCGTCCTCGATCGAACGCCAGCCCGCATCGAGCAGTTCGCGCGCGGTCAGCTCCTTGCCCAGGCTGTGAGTCGGATCCGCGCCTTCGAACAGACGCAGGATCAGCGACTTGACGCGGTCGGCCTTGCGCGCCTCGGCCTGCGCGATGTCGCGCTGCTGCGCGATCGCGCGCGCCTGCAGGCTGACGGTCAGCGCGTAAGCTGCGGTCAGCAGGAAGATCACCGAGGCGGCCGCGACGGCCCAGGCATGCCGGCGCACGAAGCGCGTCGTGCGATAGGTCCAGGTTTCCGGCCGCGCGCGCACCGGCATGTGGTGCTGCCAGCGATGCAGGTCTTCGATGAGGTCGCGCACGGTCGCGTAGCGTCGCAGGGCTTCCTTGCGCAGCGCCTTCATGACGATGAGATCGAGATCCCCGCGCAGACGCCGCGCGAGCGCGGCCGGAGCGAGGCCGCCGATGCGCGCCGCCGTCGGCGGCGGCGCGGCCGCGGCGCTGGCGCTGGGCAGCAGCGGATCGTCGCGGCAGACGGTGCGCTCGAGCGAGGCCTGGGTCACGTCGGCGGGCTGCTGCGCATGCTGGCCGGTGACGAGTTCGTACAGCAGCAGGCCAAGCTGGTAGATGTCCGACGGCATGCCCGCGGCCCGGCCGAGCACCTGCTCCGGCGTCGCGTAGTCGGGCGTGAACAGGCGCGTGGCCGTGCGCTCGGCGTGCTCCGGCGAATCGTCGGCGTCGAGCACCTTGCCGATGCCGAAATCGAGCAGCTTGACCGTGCCGTCCGCGGTCACGGCGATGTTCGACGGTTTGAGATCGCGATGCACGACGCGGCGCGCATGGGCGTGATCGACCGCTTCGGCGACCTGAATGAACAGCGCCAGGCGCGCGTCGAGATCGAGCTGGCGTTCGTCGCACCAGGCATCGATACGCAGGCCGTCGACGAACTCCATGACGAGGTACGGATGCCCTGCCGCCGACTCGCCGCCGTCGAGCAGGTGCGCGATGCCCGAATGGTTGAGCGTGGCGAGGATCTGCCGTTCCTGGCTGAAGCGGGCCAGGAAATCCGGCGCGGCGTAGTCGCTGCGGATCAGCTTCAATGCCGCTTTCTGCACAAATACACCATCTTCACGCGCGACTTCGTAGACGCTGCCCATGCCGCCGCGGCCGACCTGGCGCAGCAGCCGCCACATGCCGATGCGCTGGCCGCTGTGCTCATCGATCGCCGTGGCGTGCTCACTCAGCGCGGCCATCGCCGCATCGCGGTCGGACTTGCCGGTCTGCAGCAGGCCGACCGGCCGCTCGGCGAGATCGAGCAGATGCAGCAGGCGTGCATGGCTGGCCGGTTCAGACTCGCGCAGCTCGGCCAGAAATTCCTCGCGCTCCTCGCCTTCGAGCATGAGTACGCGCAGCAGCAGGCCGTCGAGTCTGGCGTCGTGAGTGCTGTAGCCGCTCATCGCGCGGCCCGCCGCAGCGGGCCGTGCGGCGCGTCGTTCGCAGACAAGCTTCGAGCCGCGTTTGCGCTCATCCCCGCCTCTTAGCAGTTGGTTGAGAAACGGGCGAAAAGTCCGTTTCTCAATCGAACGGGGCAAGCCGAGCTTGCCCACGTTCTCCGAGAATCAATCGCTGACGCGATCGACTCTCGCGCGATCCATTCTGGATCGCTGGCAGGCTGTTTCTCAACAGCCAGCCAGTCCGGTGCGGGGCGATTGTGGCGGGATTGCGGCGCATCGGCAATTTGTGGGCTGTAACCGACCTTGCGCGGACGCGAAACGCCATGCAGATCCATGTCCGAGAGCGCCTGCGCCTTGCTGTGCTCAGCCGGTTGCGCGGTGGCAGACGAACTCGATGTTGTGCCCGTCGGGATCGCGCACGAAACCGGCGTAGTAGTGCGGATGGATGCGCTCGAGCACCGCCGGTGCGCCGTTGTCGCGGCCGCCGCTGTCCAGTGCCGCCGCGTAAGCTGTGTCGACCGTCGCCCGGTCGGCGCAGTTGAACGCGACATGCGGGCGCGGCTCGGACGGACCGCCGGGCTTGAGCCAGAAATCCAGCGCGTCCATGCCGGTGCCGAAGCCGTTGCTGGCGCCCTGCACGTGCAGCGCGTAGCCCAGCGGCGCGAGCGCGCCGGCAAAAAAGCGCGTCGACAACGCCTGGTCGGCGACCTGCAGTTCGATATGGTCGATCATGGTCAAGCTCCTTGGGGTTCACTGATAAACGTCTGGATCTGTTGCGGCGTCAGGTTGCCGCCGCACAGCACGCTCGCGACGCGGCGGCCGTGGAAGACCTGCGGCGCGGCCAGGACTGCCGCAATGCCGGCGGCACCGGCCGGTTCGACGACGACGCCCACATGGCGGTGGATCAGCCGCATCGCGGCGACGAGGTGTGCATCGTCGACCTCGACCACGTCGTCGACGACGCCGTGCATGTCCGCCACCGCCTCGGCGATCGGCACGCGCACGGCGATACCATCGGCGATCGTGTCGACACGCTCACTGGAGACGGGTGCGGCGCCGCGACCGGCGCGCCAGCTACGCGCCATCGCCGGCGCACCGCGGCTGACGACACCGATGACCTGCGTCGCCGGCGAGCGCGCCTTGCACCAGTGCGCCATGCCGTTGAGCAGTGCGCCGTTGCCGAGCGGCACGACCAGCACGTCGACGACGGGATCGTCGCGCAGCAGCTCGACGGCGATGGAACCCGCGCCTTCGCTGATCGCGGCGTCGAGACCGTCCTCGACCAGGGTGTCGCCGCCAGCCGCGGCGTACGCGCGCGCCGCGGCCTTGGCCGCATCGAAGTCGATGCCGTGCAACCGCACCTGAGCACCCAGCGCGCGCATGCGCTCGAGCTTCAGCGGATTGGCCTGCGTCGCCGCGAACACCGTCAACGCAACGCCGTGCCGGCGACAGGCATAGGCCAGCGCCTGGCCGAAGTTGCCCGCGCTCGCGCACACCAGCGCGCCGCGCTCGCCGCGCACGAACCGCCGGCTCAGGAACCAGTCCGCGCCGCGGGCCTTGAAGCTGCGGATCGGATTCAGCAGCTCGAGCTTGAGGCGCAGCTCGCAACCCAGCGCGGCCGACAGCGGCTCGCAGTCGTACTGCGGGCTGTCGCGGAACACCGGATCGATCGCGCGTGCTGCCGCGGCAATGCTGTCCAGCGACAGGCGTGGCCGCGGTCGGGCCGCATCGACGAGCGTCGCACGCTGCGCCATGTCGCGGACGGCGTCCGCTCCGTCAGCGCGATCGCTCATGAGCACGCCGTCGAGATGATCGAGCTCGTGCTGCACGAGTTCGGCCAGATCCGGCGGCAGGCGTTCCCAGCAGCGCCGCCGGCCCGCGAGGTCACGATAGGCGACAGACACCGAACGATGCCGGCGCACGCGCACGAGCCGGCCCGGCAGGCTGAAGCAATCGTCCCAGACGAGGAAGGTGTCCGGATCGCGCCAGGTGATCTCGGGATCGATCAGCGCGATCGGTCCCGCGCCCAGATCGAGTACGACGATGCGCCGTGCGATGCCCAGTTGCGGCGCAGCGATGGCGCGGCCATAGCCGTTGGCAGCGCGATAGGCCGCAAGACAGGCCGCGAGTGCCGCGACCGCGGCCCGCGCCTCGCGATCGATCTCACCGACCGGCAGCGCCGCCGCGCGCAGGCACGGATCGCCATCGGTCAGGATCGGCAGCAGGGTCGGATCGGCAAACGCCATGACGTGTCCTCGGGCAGATGGAGTCTCGTATCGCGCTGACAGCGCGAACCGCGCGGCCTCGTTGGCCGCGTCTTGTCCGGCCGGTGCGCGAGACACACACTAACTGCCCGACCGCGTCGCAAGGCCGCGTTGGCGACCGCGCGAATGCGCCCGAACCGCAAGCGACCCGCCTTCCATGACGAAACACGACACGCCCGACCTCGACGCCTTCGACTACCGCATCCTCGAACGCTGGCAGGCCGATACGCGCATCCCCGCCAAGACCATCGCCGACGCCATCGGCCTGTCCGTCGCCGCCGTGCAACGCCGCCTCAAACGCCTGCGCGAGATCGGCGTCATCACGCGCGAAGTGGCGGAACTCGACCCGCGCCGCATCGGCCTCCCCGTCACCTGCATCGTCGGCGTCGACCTCGATCGCGAAACCGCCGCCGACCTCGACCGCTTCCGCCGCAGGATGCTCGCCTGCCCCGAAGTGCAACAGTGCTACTACGTCACCGGCCAGAACGACTTCGTCCTCGTCGTGCTGACGCGCGACATGGAAACCTACGACGCCTTCACCCGCCGCGCGCTGCTCGACGACAGCAACGTGCGCAGCTTCACCACGCAGGTGGTGCTGGAGCGGGTGAAAGCGGGAGGACCGCTCGCGCTACCGCGCTGAAGCCGGGCCGCAGTGCGTCGGACAAGACAGGGAGGTGGAGCGTCCTCGTGGCAGATGCACGCGTTGGTGGCAACCGAATCCTGCCACGGCGAGCCGCCCGAAACGGCGTTCGCCCACCCGCACACGTCGCGATTCGAGTGCTAACCTTGCGGGCTGCGCCTGCGTCCGCGCAGGTCCATGAAGGTTATCCAGGGGGTTGACATGAAGTGGCTGCGCATCGCCGTATGGGCGATTCTGATCACCGTGTCCATCAACCTGCCGCTGATCTTCATCTGGAGCATGGCTTTCTGGAAGAATTTCGGCATCTCGTGGTCATCGCTGCCCGCAATCAAGATCATCGGCGTGTGGGTTCTGCCCGCGCTGCTGTATTGGCGATTCGCCGCAGCGCTGACACTGCGGCGACTACTGCACGTGATAGCGCTGTTCGTCGCGGCACAAATATGCCAGATGCTCCTCGTCGTCCTGCTGGCCATCGTCGTCGCGATGATCCTCGACACGCCCTTGTTCCGAGACTTCAACGTATCCTCGCTGATCGATCTCAAAGCGCTATTGCCCGCAGTTATCGTCGCGGCGATCGGATACGGCCTCGCCAAGCTACTGCCGCAGCGGCCCGTCGAAGTCAGGACACTGCGCGACCTGACCAACGACAGGCGCTGAACCAGCGGTTTTCCACACGGCGCATCGCCCGCGCGCGGTCACCAGATCAAGTCGTCAGGCACCTTGAACTGGGCGTAATACGCATCGTCTTCGGAGGTTGCGGCCGAGGGCTCGCTGCTCGCGCTCTGGCCATGATCGAGCACGATCATCGTGGCGTCGCGTTCCCGCACCTTGTCGGCGGCGACGCGCGGCAACAGCTCGAAGCGTTCGCCCACGCGCACGATCACCAGAGCGCCGCAGGACAATTTCTTGCGCAGATCGTCGTTGACCAGCACGGTACGGATGGCGCCGTCGACGCTGAAGCGGTACTCGCTCTCACCGGAGCGCTCCACTTTCCTGTCTTCGATGATCTGCCGCGCCTGGGCACGAAGTTCAGCGACGCGTGCCTGTGCCTTGGCCTCGGCAGCCAGCGCGCGGTCACGCTCGACCTTCTCGGCGCGTGATCGCTCCGCTTCCACCTGAATTTCGTTGGGCGCGACCGGCCCTTTGGAATGCCGTGCCTTGTTCTGCTCGCGCGCCACCTCGGCCAATTTGGATTTCTTGACCAGGCCCGCCTTGAGCAGCTGTTCCTGAAGAGGATTCGCCTTCGCCATGTCGCCGTTTCATGCTGAGGAGTTCCGGCCCATCATACCTGCCACCACCGGCCGCCGGCTCCCCTCCCGCCAATCATGAACGCCCGGAAATACCTCGCCGGCTATCCCCTGCACCTCCAGACGCGGGTGCACGAACTGATCGCGCAAGGTCGGCTGGGCGCGATGCTGGCCGAGAAGTACGGCCAGCCCCACGCCGTGCGCAACGACGGCCAGCTTTACGACTATGTGCAGGCGCTCAAGGAGCAGCATCTGAGAAAATCGGTGCCGCTGGGCAAGGTCATCTACGACGCCAAGCTGCAGGTGATGAAGCACGCGCTCGGCACCCACACGAGCCTCTCGCGGATACAGGGCAGCAAGCTCAAGGCCAGCCGGGAGATCCGCATCGCCAGCGTGTTCCGCGCTGCGCCCGCCGAGTTTCTCAAGATGATCGTGGTGCATGAGCTGGCGCACCTGAGGGAGGCCGAGCACAACAAATCCTTCTACCAGCTATGCACGCATATCGAGCCCGACTACCACCAGCTGGAGTTCGATATGCGGTTGTATCTGACGCATCTCGAGGTCGAACGAGAACAGGGCCAGGTGCGAATAGCACCTATCTAGTTCTACTGTGTAAGAAGGCAGAAGACGACGGCGTCGAGCGGAACGTCCTTGGGCACAACAATGATGGAACTCTCAACCACGTTCGCCTGGGTCGCGAACGCCGACTGGCCGAAGAAGTGCGAGGAGATCGCTTCGCCATCGGCCGATGACAGCGCGGTTGTGCCATCGGACGTCCGGCAACCGCCGAAATCCTCGGCGAACAGGTTCTCGCAGTACGCCATCTCGCCCGACCGGCAGTACGTGCAGTGCGTGCAATACGCGGCGGACATCACGACGTGATCGCCAGGCTTGACCGTGCGAACGGCAGCTCCGACCTGTTCGACGATGCCGGCGCCCTCGTGGCCGAGAACCGCGGGCAGCGGAGTGGGATAAACGCCGTCGCGCACGATGGCATCGGTATGGCAGACGCCCGTTGCGACGAGGCGGACACGGACTTCGTTCGGCCGGATGTCGTCCAGCTGCAGTGTCTCGATGGTGAACGGCTGCTTGTGGGTGCGTACCACGGCGGCAGTGATGGTCGTCGTCATGTCTACGCTCTGCGCGATGGCGCCGGCCGGTCAGCCGACGCCGCGGGATGGCGGACGGAACCTCGTCGGCGGACACCATCGCTCACTGGGACTTGCTGGCGACGTCGTGCGTCGAACCATGAGCAAGTCCTCTCGTATCGCCGGTGCGATGCCGTGGTCGCGCAGTGTGCCCATTAGACCGAGCGCCTACATCAAGGGGGTACTTTGTCAATAAGTTCCGGTAAAACACGCCTCTATTGCCGCCGAGACGTCCCATTGGAAATATCCGCATCCTCCACGGTCGGCTGGACTTTGGGCCTGGCTGCGATCCCGATGAAGCATGACTTCAACAATGTCGAAGAAGCCGAGCATGGCGATTCAGCCTATTCCGGATTTCCGGCCGAGGCTTGGTCCGCAAGCAGCATTTCGAGCAATTGATCTGCGCCAACCGGTTCACTGAACAGATAGCCCTGCGCCTCGTCGCAACCCAGCAGAGCCAGCAAACGCGCCTGCTCCTCGGTTTCCACACCTTCCGCAATTACCTTGAGCTTGAGGGCATGCGCGAGCGCGATGATACTCGACACGAGGATGTAGCCTTGCGGGCCGGTAGTCATTCCGGTGACGAAGGCACGGTCGATCTTGAGCGAAGTGATGGGCAGGCGTGAGATATAAGCGAGCGACGAGTAACCCGTTCCGAAGTCATCCACAACAATGCTGACGCCGAGTCTGCGGATTTCTTCGAGCATGGTGATCTTGTGATCAACGTCATCCATGATGACGCTCTCGGTAATTTCCAGCTCCAGGGCGTCGTCACCGCTTCCCGCGACCAAGCCTGCGATTTGCTCGGTAAAATTGGGCTTGTTCAACTGTAGCGCGGATACGTTGACCGCTACCCGGATCGGGGCGGCGCCCGCGGCGCGCCAAGTCCTTGCGTCGCTGAGTGCGCGCCGAAGCGCCCACTTGCCGACACTGTCGATCAGGCCCGTTTCCTCGAGCACCGGAATGAAGCGTGTCGGCAGTACCTGTGCGCGATCGGGCTCTTGCCAACGGATCAGCGCCTCGACGCCGCAGATCCGCCGGTCGGCGAATCGCAGCTTGGGCTGATACTGGAGGACGAACTCCTCCTGCTCGATGGCTCGCCGAAGCTTGGACTCGAGCGCCAATGCCTCGTTGACCGTGGCATTCATGCCTGGGGCGTAGAAGACGAAGGATTCGAACGTAGCGCGTGCTTTTCGCAGGGCCGATTCCGCGTTGCGCAGCAAAGACTCGGCATCCTCGCCGTCGCCCGGGGAAGCAGCGGCGCCAATGCGACAGCCCATGCGGACCTCTTCGCCGCCGATGTAGAACGGCTTCTCGAAGCAATGGCTGACGACCTGTTCGAAATTGCGAGCCAGTTCCGGCGCCGTATGTCGCCCGTCGATCCTCAGCGCGAAAATGTCAGGGCCAAGTCGCGCGGCAAACGCGTTCTGACCGCGTAACCGTGTTGCAACCTGAATCAGCAGCTCGTCGCCCGCGCGCCGTCCCAGCGTTTCGTTCATGCGGCGGAAGCGCACCAGATCCAGTAACGCCACGCAGGCGACATGGTCGGTCCCGGCGGTATTCGCCAGCTGCTGCGACAGCAGTTCGGCGAACATGGTCCGGTTCGGCAGCCCGGTGAGCGCATCGTGATGGGCGAGATAGCGGATGCGGTCGGCTTTGAGCAGATGGTCAAGCGCGAACGAAATGTCGCCGGCCAGGCCAAGCAGAAGCTCCGTCTCTTCCTGGTCGAAGAAATTGACGACGGGGGAATGGATAGAAATAACACCCACGGTACGTTCCTCAACGACCAGTGGCAGGAGCGCGAACGACAGCGAGCCAGAATCGAGCAGCTTCTTCCGTTCAACGACTGCCGGATCGTTGGCGATGTCGTTACAGATGATCGGTACGTGGCTGGAGAGCGCGCGCTTCAGTACGCCGCTCGTCGAAGCAGCATTGGCGACTAGCCGATGTTGCAGGTCTTCGAAAAACTCGTCGTCCGCGCCGGCCCACGCCAGTATGCGCACGGGCGCGATGCCCTCATCGACCATACCGATCCAGGCTTTCGCGAGCTGCCCCGTGCCAACGAGTATCCGGCACGCCTGTCGAAACAGTTCATCGCGGTCGGTGGCGCGCACAATCAGGCTGTTGATACTGCTGAGGACTGCATAGACCCGGTTGAGCTGTCGGATCTTGTCCTGGGTCTGCCGCTCAGCAGTCACGTCCTGAATGGTATTGAAGGTCCGCAGGCTACCTTCGTCGGCGCGCGCCTCCAGCGGCTCGAGGATATGCAATATGCGCCTCCACTCGTCCGCGCGCCGGAGCCGGTACTCACAGTCGGAGCGGCGGCCGTCGCGGCGGGTCTCGTCCACGGCGCGCTGCAAACCCGCGCGGTCTTCCTCATGCACGAACGCCATCCATTCGGCCACGGTGCGTGGCAGTCGATCCGCGGCAACGCCGAGCAGCGTCATGAACGACTCCGATCGCTCCTCCACTTCGCCTCGCGCGTTGACGATCGCGTGCGCCATCTGCGCCATGTCCTGGGCGCGCCGCAGGCCGGCCTCGCTATCCTGCAATGCAGTCTGGGCAAGACGCCGTTCGGTGACGTCACGGATGAACACCGTGAACAGTTGACCCTGTGACGTCGACAAACGGGAAATATTGGCTTCGATCGGAAACACGGTGCCGTCCGCACGCAACGCAGCGACCTCGCGCGGCCCCATGGGTCGTCCCACGCCCTCTTCCTGAGCAAACGCAGCCATATGACGGTCATGTGCGTCGCGGGACCGTGACGGGATGAAGTCATTGAGGGACCGGCCAAGCGCCTGCTCGGGATCACAGCCGAACATGCGTCCTGCGGCGGCATTGAAAAGCACGATGCCGTGTGACTCGTCCACCGCGATGATCGCGTCCAGGGCGGATGCAATCAGCCCCGAAAGTCTTGCCTTGGTCTCCAGCAAACCCTCGTGCGTTCGCTCGAGTTCCAGGCCCTTTTCCTCGAGTTTCTGGATAAGCACCTGGTTGTATTGCTTCATGAGAGGAGCGGGCTCGGCGACAGCCGGGCCGCGCCTCGCTTCATCCGGTGACACGGCAGCCGCCACCAGTGCCGCGATGATCCGACCGACCGGCGCGGGCTTGGCGAGATAGGCGTCCGCACCGATCGACTCAGCCAGCTTGCGGTCGCCGGGTGAATTGTAGGTACTGGTGTAAAGGACGAAGGGCAGGCGCGCGATCGCCACGCGGCTTCGTACTTCCATGCACAGGCGATAGCCGTCCATCCGCGGCATCAGGATGTCGGAGACGACGCCATCGAACGTTTCGCGTTCCAGCAGCTCCAGCGCCTCAATGCCGTCGACAGCCTGTGCCACGACGTGACCTTCACTCTCCAGTTGCGCACGAAGCAACTTGAGATTGAGATCGTGGTCATCGACGATTAGCAACTTCAAGCGGTTGTGCCCTTGCGCAGGAAGGCCAGGACTTGTGCCGGGAACGTCCGTGTATTGATAGGCTTGGTGATATAGCCGTCGCAGCCGCTCGCAAATGCCTTTTCCTCATCGCCTTTCATGGCAAAAGCAGAAAGCGCAATGATCGGCACCGCGCACAGATCGGGGCGGGCCTTGAGCCGGCGGGTCAGTTCCAACCCGTCCATCCCCGGCAGCGCGATATCCATGAGAATCAGGTCCGGTCGTTGCGCGCCCAGCAGCGCCTGCGCTTCGTCGGCATCGGACGCACGCAGCACCTCATGGCCCTCCATTTCCAGTACCTCGGATGCGAGCTTGAGGTTGGTCGCGTTGTCGTCGACCACGAGGATGCGCACGTTCATCAGGCAAGCTCGCCTTGTGGCAGGTCGACGGTGAACACGCTGCCCTCGCCGCAGCGGCTTGCCACGCGGATCGTTCCGCCTTGAAATT
Organism: Tahibacter sp.; assembly: GCF_032229445.1. Classification (NCBI taxonomy): domain Bacteria; kingdom Pseudomonadati; phylum Pseudomonadota; class Gammaproteobacteria; order Lysobacterales; family Rhodanobacteraceae; genus Tahibacter; species Tahibacter sp. The sequence goes on along the minus strand of NZ_JAVTWC010000119.1, from coordinate 7,112 downwards.
CGACCAGCTTGCGAGTGAGCGCCAACCCCAGTCCTGTGCCCTCGTATCGCCTCGCGCTGCCGGAATCCAGCTGAGTGAACTCCTCGAAGATCTTGTCGAGGTCGGCTTCGCCAATCCCGATGCCTGTGTCGCGTACGCTCAAGCGCAACGTGTGCGCGCCTTCCAATTCGGCGCGAACGGTTACAGAGCCTTCGTCGGTGAACTTCACCGCGTTCGACAATAAGTTATAAAGGACTTGTTTGAATTTCTGTGGGTCGAGCACGACAGCCTGGATGTCTTCTGAAACATCCACGTGCACCCGGATGCCCTTGTGCTTCGACATTGGTGACACCACGGCGCAGATCTCGTCGATGGCTTTCGCGAGGTCGAAGGTCTGCGGATAGAGCTCCATCCGTCCTGCCTCAACCTTCGAGAGGTCGAGCACGTCATTGATCAGCTGTAGCAGATGCTGGCCACTACGCAGAATGTCGTTGAGGAATTCCTTTTGCTTGGCGTTGAGCAAGCCTACCTTCTCATCTACAAGCAATTCCGAAAAGCCGATGATGCCATTGAGGGGCGTGCGCAATTCGTGCGACATGTTTGCGAGGAACTCGCTCTTCATACGGCTGGCATGGAGTAGCCGCAACTCGATGCGCTTGCGCTCGGTAATATCCCTGATCGCGCTCGATACCAGCGTTTCGTCTTTCGTTTCGAGCGGACTCAGGCTGATCTCGATGGGAAACTCCGTTCCATCCTGGCGAAGCCCGTACAGCTCCAGTCCAGCGCCCATGGGGCGCGGACGAGGATCGGCGAAAAACCCGTCGCGACGCTGCGGGTGTGTCCTGCGAAAACGCTCGGGCAGCAGCATCTCGATCTTGGAGCCGGTCATCTGCGCGCGGTCATATCCGAACAGGGTTTCCGCCTGCGTGTTGACGATGACAATGTCGCCCGCACGGTTGACGATGATGATGGCATCCGGCGCGGACTCGAGTAGACCGCGAAACTTCAGCTCGGCCTTCTTGCGATCGCTGATGTCCCGGATCGCGCTCATCACCAACGGGCCATCCTCCGTCTCTATCGGACTGAGGCTGATTTCCACGGGAAAGTCGGTGCCGTCCTTGCGCAGACCGAACAGCTCGATCTCTCGGCCCATTGCCCTGGGCCCGGGATCGGCAAAGTAGATCGAGCGGTGGGCGACATGGGCATCACGGCTTCCAGCCGGCAGCAAGGTCTCGACGGGTCTTCCCTGAAGTTCGCCGCTTTCGTAGCCAAACAATCGCTCGGCTTGACGATTGCAGAGTACGATCGTACCGGCACGGCTTGCCACAACGATGCCGTCGGGGATGGACTCGATCAGATCCCTGAAGCGCGCCAGGACCGCCTCACGCTGCAATCCGGTATGCACGGTGTCACCCAGGCGAATTCGGCTGTCCGAGTATGCGCCTGCCGCGTCGGTCCGACATGTTGTATTTGGAATGATCGGGAATCCGTCGTAGCGCCGAAGGCTTTCCCGGATCGGTTTGCGGCCTCACTGAGCGGGAGTTGGATTTCCGGGCGACGTATGGTTGCGTCTGCCATAGGCTCGGAGAGGCGCAATGGGCGCCCCAGGTCGAACGCTGTTCGGTCCAGCCCCATCGTTGAAGCGGGTACTAGGCTCGGGCAGCCGGCACTCCGGCCAGTGAGGCGCTCGATGATGGAACGCCGCGCGTTGCTGCATCCCGTGGCAGACGCGGCCAGCCGCCGGCGGCTTGCGTGCGTGCGTGCCGCGAGCGTCGCGCAGAACTGCGGTTTCACTCGATCACCCGAACACGGCATGACCAGATCGAGCACCGCCGACTTGACGGGCTTACCACGCCATACATCGCAAATGCCGATCTGCCGAATCACCGTGCAGACGGACACCGCTGCCGCGTCGCGCCACTGTCGCCACAAACCATGGATCGATTTCGCCGCAAGACCTGACAAGGCGACGGCGCGCAGCAGCGCTACCGCCACGAGCTTCGACGACGCATCGCAGCAAATGGTCCGTGAACTTAACTGATTTGTGGCAATTGCGAGGCGGGACACTCGCTGCGTGGGCGGAAACTCCACAGGGGGTCTGAGCCGACTTGGCCAGGCTATGCTTTCCCGTAAGCGTAGTCTGGCCAGAACGGCCAACCTATGCCTGCATCCACAACTGCACAGGACCGACAAGGTGAATGGTGGGCCCACACGGATTTGAACCGTGAACCAAAGGATTATGAGTCCTCTGCTCTAACCGTTGAGCTATAGGCCCGTCAAAAATGTACGGTGTTTCGCGGGGTCGTGCGTCGTTCTGGTGTGGACCTGCGGGACAACCGGTTACTCCAGCATCCATCGCTGTCGGCAGGTCCGCAGCGTGTGCCGGGATCTCTGCCTTCTACGGGGCTCCATCCGCGCGGACCGCGATTGTAGCCGCATCGAGCCTGGTATGGCAGCGTACGTGGGCGATGTGCTGCAAGGTGTGGCAGCATGCGGAGCCGACCTTTCGCGCGACCTAACGCGCCGACTTGCGCCCCGTGGAGATGTCCAGGGCGCCGCGCAACGCGCCGGTCCATCCGGCCATCGCGGCTCGTGCCCAGGTCATGCATTCGGCTACCGCGTCGCGCATCAGCCGTTCGGGTTTGGGTCCGACTTCATCGTCGAACGTGCGCAGGATCAGTTCGGCGCTGAGAGAATCGCGCAGGTTGACCACGAGGGTCATGCGACCGACCGAACGGCCATCCATGCTGTCGCCGCGCTGCACGGCGTTCTCGGTGGCGATCAGGAACAGGTTCAGAATGGCCGGCTCGACCTCGACGACGCCCTCGCCCGGTGCCTGCACCAACTCGTAGCCACCGTCCGATAGCGCTTTGTGCACTTCCTCGTGCAGCATCGCGGTTATCTGCTCGATGATCGGCTGTATCTTCACCGGCGTCGTGCTCACGCCCATGCCCGACTTGCGCCGCCAGTCGGGATTGACCTCGACCACCGGCGGCTTGAGCAACACCTTGGAATACCCGTCGAGCTTCGCATCCTTGCGCACGAACACCAGATCGAGGCCCGCGGCCTTGACGGGTTGCAGGCCTTCCTTCTTCCAGTTGTCGCTGGCCTGTTTGAACGTAAGCGGCCGCGCCGTGCTGTCGGCAGCCTGCACGTTGCCGATCCAGCCACATGCCATCAGGGCCGCGCACAGCAGCCACGTCATCGTTTTCATCCAGCTCCCCTGAGGCTGAGAAGTCGCCAACGCGAAAATCATACATCGCCGCGGCAGTTGCGATCCGCCGCGCTGACTGTGCGGGCCACAGCGAACCGTTGTCGCCTCAGCGGGGATGGGTGACAGGACGGGCCAGGCCACTAGGCAACGCAGACCGAGCCGCCGAAGCTGCGCTCGTCGATCACGGTTCCGGCTTCGTCTTCCGCCGCGAACGTCGCCATGAGGCCGGCGTCCGCGAGCCAGCGGCCTATGCTGTCGATGCCGGCCATTGCCGCATCGCGCGTGGGGTAGTTCGCAATCGCCACTGCAGCGGAATCGTCGCACCTGAGCAGCAGCCATGAGCTGCGCTGACGATCGAAGCGGATCAGGTAGTCGCGGCGGAACATGGCGGACTCTGCAGGTGAGAAGGAAGATGCATGCCGATGGCCTACGCGGCGTGGCGCATCGCAACGGCTCATACCGGACGGATACGTGGCAGCCTACGTGCCTGCGTCGAGACTTACGTGACGCGTGTGCGCGGCCGTACTGAATGACCGCCGGTACGACGATCAATCTAAAAATTTCTTCACTCAGGAAGTTCCGCGCCCCGGACTATCGTCACATGCGCGGGCACATCGATTCCGCAAACCATGCGTGATGTGCCACCACTGGCAAGGATGGGAGCTCGACGTGCAGCGATGGCACGGCCGGATCGGCGACGCCGCAGCGAACGCGGCTGCAGGCACCGCGGTATCGCGTGGTGTTACAGGGCACGCCGCTGGACAGCGGCGACCACGAGGCCGTGCATGCGCGTCTGTCGCAGGACTGCTGGGCCGCGGAGCTCGTGCGTTCGGCGGTCGTATACGGCCTGTGGCCGGGCAAGGGTCAGCTGTGGCCGCCGGATGTGCAGGCCAGGGTTGTTGCCGGCGACGGCGAACTCTGCAGCGACGGCGCCCATCTGCAACGGCGCGTGCTGGAAGTCGAGACGCGCCTGCCGCGCGACGAACTCGCGCGCCGGCTGCAGGCCGCGTTCTTCTGGGACCGCCTGATCGACGTCGAAGTCGAGGACGGCGCGAGTTGACTCGCGCGTAAACGGTCCTTATCGACACGGCGGCGGGCCGCGACGCACGTCCACGCATGAACAGTTTGCAGGCTGCATCGTGCGTGCAACCGCGTCGTGCGGTACAGCGCACTGATGACGATGGCGCGGGTGCTCACGCCGCACAACGGCTCGAACGATCACGCGTGCGCGCCGTTGCGGCGCTGGAACGATGCTTGCGTAGCGATACGCGCCCGTCGCCGTCCAGGACCGTCATGCCCGAAGGCCCGTCCATCGTCATCCTCACCGAACAGGCGGCGCATCTGTGCGGGATGCGCATCACCGCCGCCGACGGAAACGCACGTCTCGACACCTCGCGCCTGCTTGGGCAGACCATCCGCGCGTTGCGCAGCTGGGGCAAGCATTTTCTGATCGAGTTCGACGATTTCGCCCTGCGCGTGCACTTCCTGCTGTTCGGCAGCTATCGCATCGACGAGGACCGCGTCGGGGTGACACCGCGGTTGAGACTGAGCGGCCGCAAGGGCGAGCTGAACCTGTACGCGTGTTCGCTGCGCTACATCGACGAACCGCTCGACGACGTATACGACTGGAGCGCGGACATCATGTCCACGCGGTGGGACGCCGCAGCGGCGCGGCGCAAGCTGGCGCAGCGTCCGACGATGCTGGCCTGCGATGCATTGCTGGACCAGGACCTGTTTGCGGGCGTCGGCAACATCATCAGGAACGAAGTCCTGTTTCGCGTGCGTGTGCATCCGCTGTCAACCCTCGGCGCGATGCCGGCACGCAAGCGCGCCGACCTGGTGCGCGAGGCACGGCAATACAGCTTCCAGTTCCTGGAATGGAAGAAAGCCGGCACGCTCAAGCGCCAGTGGCTCGCGCATACGAAACAGATCTGCCCGCGCTGCGGCATACCATTGCTGCTCGGAAAGCTAGGGCGTACGAAACGGCGCAGTTTCTACTGCGCCGAATGCCAGCGCCGCTATACGGCAACCCCCAACGAGCCGTAGAACGTTGTGGCAGCGGGAATGACGGGGCTACAGGACCGGGCCACAGCCGTAGTGACCACGGGTGCGCCGAGCCGGCGACGATGCGTGCGCAATCTGGGCGCCGACTACGCGCCAGCCTGCCAAGCACTGCGTGGGTGGTTCCTCCAGGCGTTGTGCAAAGAACGACCATCAGGAACTCGTCGCCCCGCAGCAGCGCAACCTGTTGGTCGCCCTGCCGGCCTCGCCGTGCGCCGGCGAATAGCCGAAGCGCATGGGGACTTGAGCGCGAGGCGCGAACCCGCGACCCTACGCGCGGGACGATGCCGCCGCAGCGTGACGCGGCGGGAACGGGGGCACGACAGGGGAAGACGGGGGATGGCGATTTCGCGCTGGGCATGGGCGGCGCTCAATGCGCTGCAGTTGGTGTTTACGTTGTTGTGGACGGCCGGGTGGATCTGCGCGGCTCTGCTGGTTCTGCTGGTTACACGTCGGCGCATGCTGCCTTTGCGCATGGCGGCGCGCTGCTGGGCGCCGGGGCTGCTGCACGGGTCGGGCGCGACCCTGGTCGTGCGCGGCCTGGAGCGCGTGGACTGGACGCGACCGCACGTGCTGGTCGCGAACCATCAGTCGATGATCGACATCTGCGCGTTGTTTCGCGCCGTGCCGGTACCGCTGCAGTTCCTGCTCAAGCAGGAATTGTCGCGCGTGCCATTGGTCGGCGCGTACGCACGGGCGATGGGCATGATCTTCGTCGAGCGCAGCAGCGCCCGCGACGCACGGCGGCGCATGCAGGAGGCGGCCGGACTGGTCAGGGCGGGAGCGACCCTGTGCGTATTTCCGGAAGGCACGCGCAGCCGCGACGGCGAAGTGCTGCCATTCAAGAGCGGTGCGTTTCAGGTCGCGCTGGATGCCGGTGCGGACGTGGTGCCGGTCGCGATCGAAGGATCCGGCAAGGTGCTGAGCCTCGGCGGCGTGTTCCGGGTGCGCCCAGGCACGATCACGCTGACCTTCGGTACGCCGCTGGCGACGCACACGATCGCGGACCGACAGGCGCTGGCCGACCAGGCGCGCGAATGCGTCGTGGCGATGAAGCGCGAGGCGGCCTGATTGCGCTGCGACAGCGCTGAAAAGCGGCACGGTTGCCATAGCTGATTGGACGCAGACATAGCTGAGTAAGCAGGGGGTTTTTCGTCCGCCCATCCTCAGGCGTACGCCATCCACGCCGGCCCGCCCGGCGTTGAGGACGATGAGAACCTCCGGTTCCAAGCCATCGTCCTCACCCTGAAGAGGGGCGCTAATTCAGCAACCGCTGACTCAACGAAAAAGCCCGCCATTCGGCGGGCTTTTTCGTAACCGGATCACTCTGCCGGAACGCGTCGCCTATTCGAGGTCGAGGAACGAACGCAGCTGTTCCGAACGGCTCGGATGACGCAGCTTGCGCAGCGCCTTGGCTTCGATCTGGCGGATGCGTTCGCGCGTGACGTCGAACTGCTTGCCGACTTCCTCAAGCGTGTGATCCGTGTTCATGTCGATGCCGAAGCGCATACGCAGCACTTTCGCTTCGCGCGGCGTCAGGCCGGCGAGCACATCGCGCACCGTTTCCGACAGGCCGGTGCTGGTCGCCGATTCCACCGGCGAATCCACATTGGTGTCCTCGATGAAGTCGCCGAGGTGCGAATCCTCGTCGTCGCCGATCGGGGTTTCCATGGAGATCGGTTCCTTCGCGATCTTCATGACCTTGCGGATCTTGTCTTCCGGCATCTCCATCTTCTTCGCCAGCTCTTCGGGCGTGGGCTCGCGACCCATTTCCTGCAGCATCTGACGGCTGATGCGGTTGAGCTTGTTGATCGTCTCGATCATGTGCACCGGGATACGGATGGTGCGTGCCTGGTCG